>JAQVPT010000156.1 GCA_028701945.1 Bacteroidales bacterium | reverse complement strand
GGAAATTAGATTTAAAACCAATCTCCATATCATCACCGTCATATTGACAGTTAGTAGTATCTGTACCAGCAATTGCATAATCAATATCCTGAGCATTAACGACTACTTGATTTCCAGATATTGACAATCCAACAAGATTACTAGCTTGATTTGCAAAAATCGCAACCCTACGAAGAGAATTTATCAGTGCAAGCCTATCAACCACGAGTTTATTAGGATTATCATTAGGAATAACGGTACTATAATTTGGATAAACGCCTTCGACAAGTCTGCATATTAATCTAAAATTCTCAAAACTAAACACTGCATTTTTATCATCGAATTCAAGGGTAACATCTGAAAATGCTTTTGGCAAGACACTTTTAAGAATTGCAGCAGGTTTTTTAGGTAAGATAAATGAAGCATCCTCATCAACCTTTATATCTCTATTTGTGTAACGAACAAGTTTATGAGCGTCAGTTGCGACAAAATTAATACCGCTAGTTTGCAATTCAATATAAATACCATTCATCACTGGCCGTAATTCATCATCGCCAGTAGCAAAAATCGAGGATGTAATACCGCTAAACAATACATCTGGAGTTATATCAACACGTGTAACTCTATCAGCTTTCACACTCGGTATTTGTGGAAAATCGTCACCATTTTGTCCAACGAGCGTATATTTACCAGTTGAAGAAACGATTACAATCTTCATCTCCTCGATATCAATATTAAATGTAAGAGGCTGTTCTTCAAGCTCCTTTAGTATATCAAGAATTTTTTTTGTGTCAATTGCAATTTTCCCTATTCCGTTATTTGAATCGAGATTCATGGTAGTTGTCAGGGTACTTTCCAAATCACTTGCTGTAACCTCCAATTGTCCGTCAGTAACAGAAAAAAGCAGATTATCAAGTATAGGTAAAGAATTTTTTGTTCCCACAACTTTACTTACTAACTGTAAGTGCTCTAACAAACCTGAGCGTGATACTACAAAATCCATATAATTATTTTTAAAATATTAAAGCATAAAAGTACAAATTATGATTGTTATTTTACACATAATAACGTCAATTTATTATATTTTTATGAACAACGAATGTTAAATTCTTTCTGTTAAATAAAAGATTCTCTGATAATAGAAAAAAAAGTTCTCAATATAAAATCTAATATAATTTTTCTTCTTTCGGTCTTTGCAAATTAAAATCGTTGATAGTTTTAGTAATGGGGTCAATAACATAATACTGAAGCAGCACTACTTCGGTATCATCATTAACTATTCCATATACCCTATCAATATCCCACTCGAAAGGCACTCCTTCTTCATCAACTGCGTAATTTATATTTTGACGCAGATACACTTCGAACGATTTAAACTTGCCCTTTCTATCTTCAATCTTAAAACTTCCGACCACTGGTTCTTTTTTCAAACTATCGAGTTTGTGTTTCTGGAGTTCTTCACTAATAAACGCTTCAAAAGCAATGAATTTTATTCTTCCAAGATACTCTTTAATTGCAATTGTGTCAACAGGAAAACCAACCGTCTTGCCATTGGCATCAGTAAGTCCGAATTTATTATCGCCATAATTATATAAAATAAAACCATCATCAGGATTTAATCCATAATCGACAATCACTTTCGCCATATCCTCAAACTGGTAATTAAAAACTATTCGTTCACGCCACTCTTTTACATCTGGCAAATAACGCACAGTCAAGTATCCAGCAAAACCTGGAATTTGCATAACAAAAGGCAAATCCGAACCTTCAAGTATCATATAAGTACCTGTACTATTCTGTGTAACACCACCCACATAATAGGTTTTCGCAATTTTATCGTCCACGTATATCTCGGCCTTAATACCGGTTACCGAAAGGTCTTTTAGCACTTTATTTAAACTAGCTTCTGGCACAGGAGCACTTACCTCAACATTTTTGATTGTCGATAAAAGCACATCAATAAAATCCTTACGAGCCTTATAGGTTTCGTTAACATACCAAACGCCGTCTATTCTTTCGAGGGTTACGGCATTATTGTTTTTATCTGCTAGAAAAATCTTGCTAATACTGGCAGTATCTTCTACTGCAAAATCACGCAAAACACTCTTTTTGTCAATATTTTTTGTAAGATACAGTGTAACAACAAGTATTGTCAAAACAACAACAACAACAAGTAACACCAAATTTGATTTTTTCATGTAATTCTATTTTTTAAAATTAATAAACCCATGCCTTACCTTCTACAAAAGACTCAACACTCTCGTACTGAGCTCGAATATGATAAGAACCATCTTCATTTAAATATCCCCATTTTTCATTACTATCTTTAAAAGGATAATATTGACTTTGGTTTTTATGCATAATTTTTAACACATTGTGCTGAGTAAAGTACATTCCGTTACAATTATAATAATATATAATCAAATCTTTTTGGCAAGCAAACCATCCGACATGTCCACAATCTCCAGATATATCATCAAACTTTAATGGAATAACAAAATTACCAAGCGTATCAATAACTCCACATTTATCATTTATTGAGACGATTGTTTTTCCATTCACAAAACTAACAGCTTTGTCATAAATTGGTTCTATTACCCACTCATTATTTCTGTTAAAGAAGCCTACCCCTGTTCTATCGGGTCTAATAAAGGCTTTTGCGAGTCCACACGAAAAATCTTTCATGTTTTTCGTCAATTCAGGTGTAAAGACAATTTTGCCAGTTTTATCAATCAAACAAGTTTTCCCATTTACTTGTATCCGACATTCTCCTCCATTAAAGCCCGAGTATCCAGTCTGTATAAGCTGGAAAGGAATCACCAATTTACCCTCTTTATTTAGAAATCCATATTTATCAACGTCTGAATCAGCAATACACAAACAAACAAGACCATCTTGAAAACGAGGCGATCCATTATAATTAATCGGGATTATCTCCTCCCCTTTTGTATTGACAAATCCCATTTTTAATCCCTGAAAAACGGCACACATTCCCTCATGAAATGAGCCTACTTTCGCATACTTTTTATCTGTTATCTTTTTCCCAGTTTTGTCAATAATAAAAAACCCCTCTTGTTCTGGTAATTTAACCCACGAGACACCGTCAACAAAGTTATATTTATTAAAATTCAGTGATTCGTAAATAGGTTCAATTGTGATATCACCTTTTTCATTTACAAAACCAATTCTCCACTCTAATTTACCATTTATATCCACTAAAGTTTTAAACTTAGCCATTCCATCGCTAAATGGCCAAACATATTGCGTCTTAAATTCGAAAAGCACATTCCCCTGTTCGTTGATGCATTTATATGCTATCTGCCCAAGCGACATATAAGACATTAAAATCAAACCAACAAATACAAGCACACCTCTCATAATACTATTTACTTAATCTTAAAGTTTAGAAAACGTCTATCGTATTTTAATTTTCTAAAAACTACGACAAGTAAGCCAATTATCACTATTATCAACACAGGAATAAAAGAATTGATATAAACCCACATTAACATTTTTTGTTTTACCTTAGTATTATCAAGGGTTCTAACCTTAATTTCTCTCATTCTTAAAGAAATCAAATCATCATCGGCACAAAGATAATTGACACAATTTAAAATAAACTGAGTATTGCCAGGAGTAAATTGTTCAGGAAAATACTTATCATAACCCAAAGGATAAGGCTGTTTTTTATCCCCCATTATTTTAACTTCGTTACGAATAAAATCTCCATCAGAGATTACAATCATTTTTGTTTGTTCACTTTTTGGGAGGAAAATAAAATCGTCGTTATCATAAAACTCTGGAGCAAGTCGATTCAAGAAATTAGAGGTAAATTCTCCTTCTAATAAAATTGCAATCGGCATTCCAGATCTATTAAATGTCATCAATTCAGGTTCATCACGCAGTATTTCTAAGTTTACCTCTACAGGGTGTACCAATGATTTAGAATGTGTAGATGTTCTGAGCAAAATAGTTTTTTGTATATTGGGATCTAATCCAACAGTATCCATTGAGCTTACAAAATGAGTACGCATAGGCTCAAGATTACGAAGTAACTGATGCGAAGTAAGCGTATCTGGCACAATAACAGGAAAGAAATACCATGGCTTTGGCTCAAATTGAGGTTGCCCTTCAATAGTATTAACATATACAGGAATATTCAAACAACGCAAATCTTGAATAAGATCAGGATTTATTCTGACACCATATTTAAACAATTGGTCATCAAGATTTATATCGTTTATCATAGCCATATCGAATGGCTTTACACTAAGACTATCCATGCTAAACTTCATCCACTCAATAAGCCATATCACCTTACCACCTTGCATGATGTATTGGTCAATAATGAATTTGTCTTTTTCGGTAAAATATGCCTGAGGCTTAGCAATAACAACAACCGCATACTCATCTAAAGCATTAAGAGCCTTATTCATATTCAGTCTGTCAATCTCATAATATTTTGACAATGAAGTCATTATATCATAGGTTTCATATTCGCTAAGCTCTTTATGTCCTTCGAGAAAAGCAACTTTTTGCAACTCACGCCCAGTAAGCATCCATATTGCATGAGTAAAATCACGTTCAAGCTCTGTTTCAGAAAACCCATCGAAATCACGACCAGCAGTAAGGTTATTATTGATTAGATTAACAGGGAACTCTTTACCTCCATACTTTACAAGAGCCGCAGCAAAAACCATTTTTTCAGATGTTCCACCATCGTTAGATTGACTAATATATGTAGGGTTAAGTCCCTTATTATACAATTGCCAATAAACTTCCTGATTAAAATTTGGATCATCATTTTTAAATGGGTTCTTAAACTGAACTTCTATTTTATTTGAATATGACGAATAATTATCAAGAAACTCCTTAACAACTTTACGGTATCTAACTAATTCGACAGGCAAATTATCGCTTTCGAGATACACCTCAATAACGACATTATCGTCTAAATTTTTAAGTATAGCTTTTGAAATTGTTGTTACTGTAAAGCGTTTTTCTTTAGTAAGATCAAATCTAAAAAACACCATCGAAGATAAAAAATTAACAACAATAATAATAACAAGTATGAGTAAAGCCTGAATAATATTATGCTTTCTCAAAATGCGACGTGTTTTTTTAATTTTCTTTTCCATAATTTTTACCATTTACGACTTTCAAGTCTAAGTTTAGAGAGAAAAACAAAAATACTTATCACACTTAAAAAATAAACAATATCACGACTATCAATAACTCCCCTACTGATAGATCTATAATGGTCATTTATTCCGAGTGAAATAATAAAATCAGCTACTTTACCAGTAAAACCTAAGAAAGCGAGATTATTAAATCCAAGGAAGAAAACGTAGCAAAGCAAAACTGACAACAAAAATGAAATTATTGCATTTTTAGACAAACTGCTTGCAAAAATTCCAATTGCCGAATATACCGCAGCAAGAAAGAACAAACCAATGTATGAACCCAATATTGCACCATAATCGACATTTCCGATAGGAGCAGCAAGCGAATTTATCGAAAACAGATAAAAGAAAGTTGGTATCAAAGCAATAAGAACAAGTGTTACCGCAGCCAAATACTTTGAAAATATAATCTGAAATTCTGACAACGGACGAGTTAATAATAACTCCATTGTCCCCGACTTTAATTCCCCAGCAAACATATTCATTGTTATTGCAGGTACTAAAAACAAAAAGACCCAAGGCGAAATAACAAAAAGGGTGTCTATATTTGCTACGCCCAAATCAAAAACATTAAACGAACCTCTAAATATCCACATAAACATAGAGTTGACAAGCAAAAACACGATTACCACAAGGTATCCTGTTATTGACGAAAAAAACTCCTTTATTTCTTTTAAAAAAAGTGTCAGCATACTTCTAATTATATATATCGTGCAAAATTATGTTTTTTTTCTTTAACGCAAAACTTTTCAAGACAAACGCATACTTTTCTTTTGTCATGCTTTTTGGATTGCTATGCACCAAAAAATCACGCCAAAAAAAGATTCATCGACATATTTTAACCCTTGTCTGACACTAAGTTCAGCCAAAACTTAAAATAAATGAGTCTCCCATATTCAAAAATAATGATAAATAATCAAACGATAAATCAGTCAATTTAACTTGACGAAAATAGTTTGTAATTTTACAAACCCTAAGGCCGAAAGTCTTTATTAAACGCAAATTGTTAAATAAAAAACTTAACAAAAAGCAATTACAGGATTAAATAATTTAATTTTGCTGATATTTGCAATATATAATGAAGCGAATTTATGTCATAGGCGTTTTACTAATTTTGAGTTCTGTCCTTAAAGCTCAGAGTTATAATTCATACTTTAATCAGTTTGAGTTAAAGACGCATTATGGAATAACAATACCTCATCACGACCACATGAGGTACATAATAAACAGCAATATTGCTATTGTTGAGCTTGATTACTCAATAAAAACAGATGGTTCAAAACCGTGGCACCACACATGGCGTTTTCCTGAAATTGGTGTAGGTTACTTAATGGGCGGATTAGGGAACATCAATATTTTAGGATTTTCACAATCTGCTTTTATAATTTTTGGCATCCCCATTGTAGAAACCGATAAATTTCTGCTAAAATACCGACTTGGTGGTGGAGTTGGATACATAAGCGACAAGTTTGATTCCCGTTCAAATTATTATAACATTGCCGTGGGATCGAATTTTAACGCACATTTACAGTTATCTGTTTTGTGTGATTACAAACCTTTTGATATCCCACTTTATTTTACGGGTGGATTTGCATTTAATCACTTTTCAAATGGAGCTATTGAAACGCCAAATCTTGGACTTAATCAAATCACAGCAAATATTGGCGTAAAATATTTACATTCTATTTATACATACTCGCTACCGAGACGCCAATCTCAATACATGTATAATTCAGAATTAGAGTTATCTGCTTATTATGCTGCGGCTGTGAAAGAAAACTCAACCTATGAAAACAAAAAATATTTTATTAATTCTATCGTTTTCGATGCAAGTTTAAGAGTTTCAAAAAAACGTAGTTTAGGTGGTGGTATAAATATTATATATGACCCATCACTACAAACTCAAATGGAAGATAACTATAAAAACATATCAAATCTATTTAGAATAGGAATACATGCTGTACAAGAACTTTACTTAACAGATGAGTTAACTATGCCAATCTATTTAGGAACCTATGTATTAAACTCACACAAACCCAATGGCAAAAATTTTATTGTCTATAGTAAAGTTGGCATAAGATACACTTTTAAAGAACGTTTCTTCGTAAACATAAACCTAAAAACGCATATTAGTGTAGCCGATTACATTGAATTTGGTGTAGGAATGAGACTATATTAACACTAATTGTAAGATGCGATTTTAATACCAAAACACATCAATTATTCTAAGCAATAAATAATTTCAATATAATCATAGCGAGCTCACGCGCTTGCGAAAAACACTGGATATAAATTAAAACTTGTAAATAAATCCAACAAAGACACTGCACTGTTTTATAATAATACTGAAAATACATAAAAAAACGACCCACTATTAGAGAATAAAAATGTAAATTTGCCATAAATAAACAATTATGTCAGGAGTGGTAATACCGTCAAATGTGAAACATAAGAATATTGAAATTGAGTCTGATATTTTTAAATGGATTAAGTTAAAATCCTCATAAATGAATAAGTTTAAACTAAAACCAACAAACAAAAATTCAAACAGACTAACGATATTATTTCTGTTGATAATGATTATTGTCGGAACAACAGGATATGCCTTCATCGAAGGATATAAAATAATCGATGCGGTTTTTATGACAATAATTACTATTTCTACTGTCGGTTTCAGAGAGATTCAGCCTCTGTCCATTCCTGGGAAAGTATTTACCGTATTTTTAATCATCTTTAGCTTTGGTATTTTTGCTTATGCACTAACAACAATAACAAAGTATCTAATGGATGGCGTTTTTCATAACTATTTTAAATTAAAGAAAGTGAAGAAAAGAATAGAAAAAGCAAATCAACATGTAATTATCTGCGGTTATGGTCGTAATGGCAAACAGGCAGCTAAAGAGTCGAGAGAATATGGTTTCGATGTATTGATAATTGAACAAAAAGACGAATTGATTCAACAAATCATGGAAGATGCAGAACTTATGTTTATACAAGGAGATGCAACTCAAGAGAG
>JAQVPT010000155.1 GCA_028701945.1 Bacteroidales bacterium | reverse complement strand
ACAAGTATTTGAATCCTTTTTCTATTATATTATTCTTATGTGCCTCCTTTCTTTGATAAAGAACTTCGCGACAAGTTGCATACAAATCATTCGTAAACAATTTCGGTTGTAACTCAATTTGTGTTTCAAGTATTTTATTAAGTTCTTCATAAATATATTCACAAATAAATTTATCAGATGCATCAATATATAGTTCTCTTTTCTTTTTTATTGCAATCCAATCTTTTTATTTTAGGCTCCATACCTTTCTTAAATTGAACAATTTATTATTAAAATCAATTTTATCTTTATAATGCTCTGGCGTAAAGCCAAAAATATGCTAGTTTTAGCTGCGCTGAGCTCGTAAACTCGGTTCTTTCTGACACTAATTAGGGCTTTACGCTGTTTGTGAAACCGTTTGTGCTGTATCAAAGTTTTCCAAATTCTTTTGATGCATTGACAGTATTCCACTCCCGAATCCTAAGCTAGTCGCTTCACGACTTAGTCTCAAACTATTCAACAGCCAAACCATTTTCCTATTGTTTATAACATCGTCAATAACTATATCGAATTATTTGAAAGAATATGCCCATAAATTTATATTTTTGTTCTATAAAAAAAAAGCCAAATGGAAATAATGGAAAAAATAGAAAAACTTGAACAGACCGCCTCTCAAGTTAGACGCGATGTACTTAGAATGATACATGCAAAAAAATCGGGACATCCCGGAGGATCACTTGGTGTAACGGATTTGCTAGTTAGTTTGTATTTTGAAATCATGGAACATTCACCTAAAGATTTTGACATCAACGGTAAAAATCAGGATTTGTTTTTCTTATCTATTGGACATGTGTCGGCAGCGTGGTATTCGGTGCTTGCTCGTAGTGGATACTTTCCAATGAAAGAGTTAAGTACTTTTAGAGCAATCGACTCACGGTTACAAGGGCACCCAGCTACCGCCGAAAATCTTGAAGGAATAAGAATTGCGTCTGGATCACTAGGACAAGGATTGTCTGTTGCTTGTGGTGCTGCATTGGCAAAAAAATTAAACAACGACGATAAAACTGTTTATTGCCTTATGGGAGACGGCGAAATTCAAGAAGGACAAGTTTGGGAAGCTGCTCTTTTTGCAAATGCAAGAAAAATTGATAACCTAATCGCTTTTGTTGATGTAAACGGACAACAAATTGACGGCACAACATTTGACGTAATGGGTATGCATGCGATTTGTGATAAATGGAAAGCGTTTGGATGGGAAGTAATGGAATGTAATGGAAATATTATAGCAGATGTTCTTGATACTATTAACCGAGCCAAAACTAAATTAGGAAATAAAAAGCCAATCATAATCATAATGAAAACCGAAATGGGAAATGGAGTTGATTTTATGATGGGTAGTCACAAGTGGCACGGAGTTGCACCAAGTGATGAGCAATTACAAAACGCTCTTTCACAACTTGAAGAAACACTAGGCGATTATTAAAATAATCTATCTTGAAAAAAACAATATCAATATTATTAAGTTTGACGATTTGCTTGATTGCAAACGCACAAATAAGAAATTTCGAAGAGCCACCAAAACCTCTTACACGAATACTTTTTATTTTTGATGCATCAACAAGCATGATGGAAAGATGGGAAGGAGACCAAAAATTTAATAAGGCAAAAGAACTTATGTTCGAGCTATTAGACTCACTTGAAATAATTCAAGAACAAGAAAATTTGGAGCTCGCTTTAAGAGTTTATGGTCATCAAAGTCCTGTGCCACCACCCGACTGCCTTGATTCAAAACTCGAAGTAGCTTTCGGTAAAAATACTATCGGGCTGATGAGAGATAAACTAAATTCAATAGTTCCAAAAGGTACAACCCCAATAGCATATTCATTAGGACAGTCTGAAGCTGATTTCCCAAAATGCGACGAATGCAGGAATATTATTATTCTAATAACTGATGGTATCGAAATGTGTCATGGCGATCCTTGCGAAGTCAGTCTTGCATTACAAAAAAAAGGTGTAGTATTAAAACCATACATAATCGGTGTTGATATTAAAGTAGAATTAACTGATGTGCTGGATTGCATGGGAAATTATTTTAATGCAGGAAACGCTCAAGAATTTAAACAAGCAATTAACACTATTGTAGCACAAGTTACAAATCTGACAACCGTTACGGTTAACTTACTCGACACAAATGGCAAACCACTTGAGACTAACGCAGTTTTGTCGTTTCACGATAATTTATCAGGAGATATTCGCTACACTTACATGCACACTATGAACGAGCAAGGCAAACCTGACACAATTTATTTGGATTTGTTATCTACTTACGACTTAAAAGTTCATACTATTCCGGCAAGATATAAAGACAGTATCAGATTAAAAGAAGGGGTACATAATGTCATTAACGTTCCTGCACCTCAAGGAGTACTTTTTGTGGATATGCTTGGAGACACATCTATAAATTCACAAATAAAATGTATAATTCGCAATGCTGGAATTCCCGAGACTCTTTATGTTTTGGATGTCGATAAACGTCAAAAACTTATAACAGGACTTTATAACATTGAGGTTTTAACAATGCCGCGCTTATATTTTGATGCAGTAATTATCGAACAAAATGGGTATAATCACATTGTTATACAAGAGCCAGGAGAGGTTATCATAAACTTTAAATCTCCTTCGTATGGAACATTATTACATGAGCATGGCGATATTTTAACAAATCTCTACGACTTTAGTCCCGGACAAACACATTATAAATTTAGACTGCAACCTGGTTATTACAGAATCGTTTACAGGGAAAAGCATAAACATAAGGCAATAAATACTGGTGAATCAAAATTTAGAGTAAAATCTAGCGATTTTATAATCGAAAATCTTTAATAAAACATTAAAAATCATAAACAAATGAGATATACTTATACCGAAAAAAAAGATACACGCTCAGGTTTTGGAGCAGGACTGCATGAAGCAGCGAAGAAAAACAAAAACATTGTTGCATTATGTGCCGACCTTACTGGGTCTTTAAAAATGGGCGATTTCCAAAAAGAATTTCCTGAAAGATTTTTTCAAGCAGGTATTGCCGAAGCAAATATGATAGGCACTGCGGCAGGTTTGACAATAGGCGGAAAAATTCCTTTTGCTGGAACATTTGCAGTATTCGCTACTGGACGAGTATATGATCAAATACGGCAAAGCGTTGCATACTCAAACAAAAATGTAAAAATATGTGCTTCTCATGCTGGGATAACTCTCGGAGAAGACGGAGCTACGCATCAAATACTAGAAGACATAGGTTTGATGAAGATGTTACCAAACATGACTGTTATTTGCACTTGTGATTATAATCAAACTAAAGCTGCCACTATGGCAATTGCACAATATGACGGACCTGTTTATCTCCGTTTCGGAAGACCTTCTGTACCAAATTTTACAGATCCTAATCAAAAATTCGAAATCGGTAAAGCTGAACAATTATACGAAGGCAACGATATTACTATTCTCGCTACTGGCCATTTGGTATGGAAAGCAATTGAAGCCTGCGAAATTTTAGCAAAAAAAGGTATAAACGCAGAGCTTTTTAATATTCACACAATTAAACCTTTTGATGCCCAAGCTGTCTTAAAGTCTGTGAAGAAAACTAAAGCTATGGTAACAGCAGAAGAACACATGCTTAACGGAGGCCTTTTTGACACCGCAGCACAATGCGTGGCTCTAAACAACCCTATACCAATGGAAGCAGTCGCAGTAATGGATACATTCGGAGAAAGTGGAAAACCCGAGGAACTGATGGATAAATATGGGTTAACAGCCGAAAATATTGTAAAAGCTGTCGAAAAAGCTATTAGCAGAAAATAAAAAAATGAAAAAGAATGACGAGAAAGAAATAATCGAAAAACTTCGTAATTTGGAAACAAGGAACGAAGCATTTAACGAACTCGTCAATCTTCACAGCCAAAAATTATATTACCATATTCGTAGAATGGTAATCGACCACGACGACACAAACGATCTTGTACAAGATAGCTTTATCAAAGCATACACTAATCTCGACAAATTTCGTTTTGATGCCTCTATTTATACTTGGTTATATCGCATTGCAACGAATGTATGTCTTAATTTTCTCGACAGAAAGAAACGAATGTTTACTTTTTCGGCTTTAAGCTACGAAGATACTCTTGCAGATAAAATTGAAAGCAGCTCCTATTTTGATGGCGATGAATTACAAAAAACATTGCAAAAAGCGATACTTAAATTACCAAAAAAACAACGATTAGTCTTCAATATGAAATATTATGATGACTTGAAATACAGCGAAATATCTGAAATCTTAAAGACATCGGTAGGTGCCTTAAAAGCATCATATCATCATGCAGTAACAAAAATTGAAAAATATATAAATGAAGATTAAACCTTTTAACAATTATATTGTCTTACAATAGATTGATTATGAAAAATTTAAACGACATAAAAAAACAAAATAATTTCAAAACGCCCGATGGGTATTTTGAAGACTTGAACAACAAAATAAAGGAAAAAATTGAAAATGATAATTCACAAAAAAATAATTCGCTTTTTCAAATTTTTAAACCCTATATATACATGGCGGCGTCTTTGATAATACTAGCATCAGGTATAAAATTCGGCTTACATACTTTTGTGGATCCAAAACCACTACTAACACCTAATGTCGAAACTGTTGCAAATGCCGAAAACAGCGACTTATTGTATGAGCTATATGCTGACGATATTGTGTTTTATGAATACCTTAGCGACCCAGAGGAATTATATGCCTACAACGATATTGGAGACGAAGATATAGAAGATTATTTATGCCAATATTACATTGAATATGACTTACTTAACGAATAAACCGAAAATTATGAAAAACATTAAACTAATAGCATTAGCCGCAATTTTAAGTAGCATCAGCCTTATTTCATTTTCGCAAGGCAAAGGATATCAGCACAAATCAATGGACGATGAAAAAATCCAAGCCGAAAAAGTTGCTTTTATTACAGAAAAGGTAAATTTAACAGTTGATGAAGCTCAACAGTTTTGGCCAGTTTATAACGAATTTAACGCTAAAATAAGCAAATTATTTATTGAAGAAAGGTCCATTTATCGCAATATTAAAGTTAATTCCGAAACTATTAACGATAAAGATTTAACAGTAAAACTTGACAGAATGGTGGAGTTAAATCAAGAAAAAGCAAGCCTCGAAATTGAATATCACCAAAAATATAAAAAGATACTCCCAATACAAAAAGTTGCAAAATTATATCAATCAGACAAAGATTTTAGGAAACACCTACTTCATAAATACAAAGGACCACAAGAGCAATAAAAAACAGATTATTTGTTTTCGAGAAATTCATCTAGTTCTTCAATAGTCATTTCAAACTGAAACGAATCATTTACTTTATAGTACTTTGAAGTGTCATAGACAAAGTCATAAGCAAATTTTGCGAAATCCAATCTAGTGTCCTCAAAACCAAACACACTATTCATATCTCTTACTTGTTCTGATGTCATGCAATTAGCCTTACATATTTGTTTTGCAGTAGTAAGTTTACCATCCTCAAAACTTTTAGATTTAACACTTTTAATTGCCTCGTCAAATTCACTAGACGACATAGAATAAGCACATCTTGAATTAACTGGAACATAATTGCTTTCCACCTCATCAACTTCGACAACATTATTTGTTCCAAAATTTGAACTACTACTTATTGTAGTGGTCGTGGTTGTAGTTGTTGTAAAATTATCGTTTGTTTGTACATTCGCATCAACACCGCTAGTATTAATATTAAAGCTTACATTTATATTTTCTCCTCCAGTGCCAGTGTTAGTTGAAACGTTCATTCCATTTTCGTTGACAGAAAGACCCATATTAATATCAGTATCGTCGCCTTCTGTTGTAACCGACATGCCATTTTCGTTCACATTAACATTTAAAGATACACCTGAATTATTATTAGAGTTATTGCCAACAACTTGACCAGTAGTAACTACAGTTGTTGTAGTAACAGTTTCTGCATTTGAATTAGCATGTGTAATATCGGGTTTATGATTATCCACCTGAGGGTCTTCATAAACGACATATTCTTCATCTGAATATTTGTCCGTGTCAGTATTTTTTGGAGTTTCTCCCATATATCTAAGGACATATTTACCCTTTTTATCTTGCTTAATAACCGCTGTTAATTCGACACCTTTACTTTCTGTCCAAATATTTTTAGTCATAACAGGAATTGATGAACTCTCAAATTCAATTCTCAACACAAAGCTCTCGCCATTCAAATCTTTTGCCTTAACATTTGCTCTCGGAATTTCGTTTTGTTTAATACTATTTACAAAAAGAGTAAAATTATCTCCACTTTCAGAGAAAACAACAATATCGTTTGTTTGCCCAAAAGCATAACACCCAACAAACAAGAATAATAGCGTAATTAAATTTTTCATAATTTTTAGTTTTTAAAATAAATTGATTTCAATACGATTTATAAAAACAATAATTTTCATTGACAATCAAAAAACGTTCCAGTTTTATTTTCAACAACAATATATTCTCCAATAGTCTTATCAATTAAATCCTTTACATCAGATTAGCGTTTATTAACCTCTTATTATCAAACTGCCAGTTTGTTTTTTATCAAAAATTTATGTAAAATGATTAATAGCCAAATCCGGTTGTACAGATAGTCGTGTCCTGCTTTAAATAGATTTACAATTCTACTAACTTCTTTAAATTCAACAAAATTAAACTCCTTAATAACACTTTCGTTAAGATAATCGTCAATTAGAAAAGCGAGATCGGTTTGCATCCATCGTCTAAGAGGAATCGAAAAACCCCATTTTGGCCTATCAAAATATCGTTCGGGGATATAATCATACAATACCTGTTTAAGAAGATATTTTTGCGTATCACCAACAATTTTTAGTTTAGGATTAAGATTTAGAGCAAATTCAACAATTCTTACATCAAGTAACGGGACTCTAGTTTCAAGAGCGTATCTCATTGAAGCCCGGTCGATTTTTACAAGTAAATCATCTTTAAGATAATATTTAAGATCAAAGACTGCCTGAGCTTCTTCAGGAGTTAATTTTCGCACAAAATTATCATAATCCTGTTCTAAATTATTATTATAAATAAGCTCTGGATTTAACAGCTTGTCTAACTCTTTTTCGCTAAACAGATATTGTTCTTGAGAGAAAATATGGCTTTTAATTGTAGCCTTATCTTTATACTTGTATAAGTATGATGCTCGTTTTGATCTGTTAGAAGGATATGCACTCATCATTGTTCCCAACAATCTTCTAAATGTTGTATTTGGGAATTGCGTAAGCCTTTTAGCCCATTTATAAGCACCATAACCATGAAAAAGTTCATCTCCTCCATCGCCTGTCAGCACCATTGAGACATGTTGTTTTGCTAGTTTAGATAGCATCATAGTAGGAATAGCAGATGAATCGGCGAAGGGCTCATCATAAAAATCGAGCATATCAAGAATTATATCTCTTGCATCTTTTTCAGTTACCATGTACTCGTGATGGTCGGTACCAAGATAATTTGATACTTTTCGAGCATATTTTGATTCGTCGTGCTGAGAATCGGCAAAGCCAATAGAAAAAGTTTTTAATTTCCCACTAAATTCTTGTGAAGCTACTGCTGTTACAAGGCTAGAGTCTATTCCACCACTGAGGAATGTACCAAAAGGGACATCACTTACCAATCTCATTGCGACAGAAGATTTTATCAAACCATTCAATCTTGTTTTTGCTTCGTGTTCATCGGTAATAAGATTACGGCGTATTGTCCCCTCAATGTCCCAGTAGGATTCCATTCTAAAGCCATGGTCTGAAACTATGCCTGTCTGGCCATTAGGGAATTTACGTATGTTCGAGAAGATTGTGTTTGGTTCAGGAATATAACCGAGATGCAGAAACTCATTAACAGCTGAATTATTAATTTGCTTACGATCGCTGATATATTTTATTTCTAGCAAAGATTTTAGCTCAGATGAGAATGCAAAATTATCACCATCCCAATAATAAAATAGAGGCTTAATGCCAATTCTATCACGAAAGACATAAAGAATTTCGTCTTGCTTATCGTATATGCAAATAGAAAACATGCCATTTAGTTTGTTGATAAATGTTACTCCCCATTCGGCAAAAGCTTCAACAATTACTTCGG
>JAQVPT010000005.1 GCA_028701945.1 Bacteroidales bacterium | reverse complement strand
AAAACCAAAATATTCCATTACTGTAGCAGTGCTTTTAATTTCTAAAATCTTAGTGAGTCTTGTTGCAGTAATTAAATTCCCAACATTTGAAGCCAAATATGTTATCAAACGTTTTAATGATTGCACATCTCTAATGTTATGTCTCACTGCGATATCCCTATAAATAATATCATCAAGTAATGCTGCATGAATATCCCTGTTTTTTGTTTTTATATATTCAGGGAAGCCTCCTGTTAGTAGATATTCAGATAAGCTTGCTTTACTTGCTATTTGTTCTCCAAATTCACAAAATTCTTTAAATGAGAATGGAAATAACTCTTTTGTAATATGACGGCCTGTTAATTTTGTCCCCAGCTCTTTGCTTAAAAGAGAAGCGTTTGAGCCCGTTACAATTACTTGATATCCTTCATCGAGTTTTTGTCGAATATATAATTCCCAGCCTATAATGACTTGAATCTCATCAAAAAATAATATTTGACTTTCTCTTTCAGAAATTATAGAATCAACCAAAGTGAAATCATTTAAATCGAAATTGTATAGCTTTGGGGTATCAAAATTTAGAAACAGATATTTCTCATCTATCGAATTTATTAACTGATGCAAAAGTGTGCTTTTCCCGCAGCGCCTGATTCCTGATATTATCAATGCATGGTTTGTAATTTCAAGATCTAGTTTAGGTAATATATGACGCAAGTGTCCTGTATCGCTACTATTAAGAGTTAGTTGTTGCTGTTCAACTAGTTCTTTTATAACTGATTGCTTAATCATAGTTTTAAAAGTATTTATTTTACAAATATAAGTGTTTATTTCAAATAAACAATAGTGTTCATTTAAAACAAGCAATAGTGTTCATTTAAAATGATTAGATTATTGATTGATCAATTTTCATTTATTTTATTTCAAATTAAAAGCTGCGAAAAAACCGACAAACCGATAAACCAGTGAATAGTACCCTTCGACAGGTTCGACTGCGCTCACTGCATCGCTACACTCAGGGGGCAAGTAGAAAATAGAAAGTAATAGTTTTGCGCATCATCACATCATCAAATCATCACATCCTCACATCCTCACATCCTCACATCCTCACATCCTCACATCCTCACATCCTCACATCCTCACATCCTCACATCATCACATCATCACATCATCACATCATCACATCATCAACCGCTCATCAACATTAAAAAAAACTTGCAGGAGTAAAAAACTTACCGTAAATTTGTGCAAATTGAAAATCACACTTACAATATGCACGCTTTTATAGAAAGAATAATTAGACCATTTATACAAGAAAATCTATCTGTTTTCCCAGCAGTAGTGATACTTGGTCCAAGGCAATGTGGTAAGTCCACTCTGATCAAAAGAATGTCAGATACTTTTAATTCTTTTGAATATCTGGATTTGCAAAACAGGGATGACTTAGCAAAATTGACAGAACCTAGTTTGTTTTTTAAAGCCAATGAGGATAAAACAATTTGTTTAGATGAGATTCATTTGGTTCCGAACTTGTTTTCTATTTTACGTAGTGAGATTGATCGAAACAGACGAAACTCTAGATTTATTCTATTAGGATCTGCTTCAAGGGATATTATTCAACAAAGTTCCGAGTCTCTTGCCGGAAGGATTGGGATTATTGAGTTGACGCCATTTTTAATTTCGGAAATAAATGAAATAGACAGCTTTAATTTAAACAAATTCTGGTTTAGAGGTGCCTATCCCGACAGCTTTCTTGCAATCAGTGATTCTGCATCAGGTTTATGGTGCGAAAATTATTTAAGAACTTTTGTTGAACGAGATATTCCTCAATTGGGATTTCAGATACCATCAAGGCAGCTTTTACGGATGCTTACTATGTCTGCTCATTTACATGGACAGTTATTTAATGCTTCTAAATTAGGCGAATCTTTGGGATTAACTCATCCGACTGTTAAGCGATACCTTGATCTTTTGTCTCAGACTTTTATCCTTAGAGTTTTAGAACCATTCGATGCAAATGTAAAAAAAAGATTAGTCAAATCGCCCAAAGTATATATTAGAGATTCTGGTCTATTACATAATTTATTAGGCATAAATGATTTTAATGACTTGATGGGAAATCCGATTTTTGGAGCTTCTTGGGAAGGATTAGTTATTGAGAACATTTGTTCATCTTTACGAAACTGTAAGTTTTCTTTTTACAGAAGTGCAACTGGCGATGAGATTGACCTAATAATTCAAAAACAAGATGAAATTATAGCAATAGAATGCAAAGCATCATCTGCACCAAAACTAAATAAAGCATTTTGGAGAGCAAAAGAAGTAATTATGCCCAAAATGACTTATGTCGTTGCTCCTGTAAGCAAAAAATACAAAATAAAAGATGATATTATAGTTTGCAATTTATCTGAGATTATTAAAATGCTTAAAAACAGTTGACCAGTTGACTATACGGTTTGCACTAAAACCGATAAACCCCCGCTCGCTCGGATTTAGCTACGCTGAGCTCGCCCTATGGGCTTTGGTTGTAATCCGAGTGTTGCTCCCATTAAATATTTCTTTACTTTTATGAAAAATTCTTTATGGGCGACCGATATAAAATATTTGATCAAAATGCAGTATATTTCATAACATTAACAATTGTTGAGTGGATAGATATTTTTACAAGGAAGGAACAAAAGCTAATGATTGTGGACTCATTGCGCTAATGTCAAAAAGAAAAAGGCTTAGTTATTTATGCTTGGTGTTTAATGCCAAGCCATTTACATTTAATTTGTAGTGTGTCATCAGAAATAGGAATGTCGGGTTTCTTGCGTGATTTTAAGAAATTCACATCAAAAGAAATAGTAAAATTGGTTGTCGAAACACCAGAAAGTCGCCGAGAATGGATTTTGAAGCAATTCGAGAAAGCATGTACACATTTGAAGCGTGATCAAAAATATAAAGTTTGGCAAGACAGCAATCAAGCAAACCTTTAGCTCACGAGCTACGATAAATCGGGATAAATTTTGCGAGTAAAATAATTTTATCAGCAAACTTTTTTTATCAAAAAATAAAATATATTCATAATAATCCAGTGGAAGATATGTTGGTTGCCAATCCTGAAGATTATATGTTTAGGCATTATAATGCAATAAAGTGTACAGAATTGACAAAGATCATTTGGTTTTTTCAAGGCGCAAATTGCTGCAAATAGCTTGCGTCTCTTTGCAAAATTTGCAACAAAGAAAAAGGGCAAAAGAGCAAGTCAAAATGTATAGGTTATTCCATTACAATGCCTCAGCTCAGCTCGCAATTATGCTGACTTAGATTATTTGCTGGAAGTTGTTTTGGAACCACAGCAATTGATTACAGTTTGATGAAAACCTTGAATCCTATGTGTTTAGAGAGAATGTTTTTTTTGCATGGCATTATTTAGACACTCGGATTGGGAATCCGAGCGAGTGGTAAACCGATAAACCTTACTTCAATTTGGATATCTCAATATATATGCCTTACTTTGCATCGATGATTTCAAATATTAACCCTTACTTATGTATATGTTTAATAGAAAAATTCTTTTTGACTTAGGTATTTGGAGAGAAAATCCTGAAAGAAAACCATTGATATTAAGAGGTGCCAGACAGGTTGGTAAAACGACTGTTGTAAAAATGTTTTCAGAGCAATTTGATTATTTTATTAATTTAAATCTTGATAAAGAAGCTGATAAGCAGATTTTTGATGAAAATCGAGATGTAAATAAAATTATTCAAATTTTGTTTTTCAACAGTGGAATTTCACAGAAGAAAAACGATAAAATCTTAATATTTATTGATGAAATCCAAAATTCGGCAAATGCGATTAAATCCTTACGGTATTTTTATGAAGAAAGAAACGAATTATTTGTTATTGCTGCTGGCTCACTTCTTGAAACTTTATTAGATAATCAAATTAGTTTTCCAGTAGGAAGAGTTGAATATAAAATTTTAAGACCTTTTAGCTTCTGTGAATTCTTAGAAGCTACTGAAAATATTAACGCATTAGCTGCAATAAATTCTGAAGATTTTCCTGATTATGCCCATGATAAACTTTTGGAGCTTTTTAATGAATACTCTCTTATTGGTGGCATGCCTGAGGTTATTGAAACTTATGTTAAATATAAAGATTTAGTTAGAGTTTCTACTGTTTTGGATAATCTTATTGTTACCTATCTTGATGATATAGAGAAGTACTCTTCAAGTGAAAATCAAACTAAAATAATCCGGTTTCTTATAACTAATTCTATAAAATTGGCTGGAGAACGAATAAAATTTGAAGGATTTGCTCATTCAAATTATAAATCAAAGGACGTTGGAGAATGTTTGCGGATTTTAGAAAAAACATTTCTATTATCGTTGAATTATCCGACTAGTTCGGTACAAGTTCCAATAATGGAAAATATTCGAAAGTCTCCTAAGATTCAGTTTCTGGATACAGGTATTGTTAACAAATTTGCTGGTTTACAGGCTAGTATCTTGAGTAGTAATTTAATTGACGATTTATTTGAAGGTAAAATAGCTGAACATATTGTTGGGCAGGAACTTCTTTTCTTACAAAAAAGTGTACTCGCAAAAAACACTTTTTGGGTTAGAGAGAAAAAACAATCAAATGCAGAAGTTGATTATCTGATACAGATAAATGATATGTTAATCCCAGTGGAAGTTAAAGCAGGAAAAACAGGCAGACTTCGGTCTTTAATGGCTTATGTTGATGCGGCACCTCACAATTGTGCAATCAGAGTATATTCAGGTAATTATAATATTGAATATGCAAAAACACTAAATAATAAAGATTTTATTTTATTAAACCTTCCTTTTTATCTTATTAACAGAATTTATCATTATGCACAAAAAATGCTGAATGAAGGAAGTATTTAGAGTGAAACATAAAGTGCATAGAGTTCTCATTAATTACTAAATTTGTGCTCAACCACTCAACCGATAAACCGATAACCGAGTAGCTCTGCTACGAGCTCACGATCCGCCTTTGGCGGAGAGTAAACCCATAACCGAGTAGCTCTGCTACGAGCTCACGATCCGCCTTTGGCGGAGAGTAAACCCATAACCGAGTAGCTCTGCTACGAGCTCACGACCGGAGGGAGTAAACCGATAAACAGATAAACCGATCAACTGATAACCGAGTAGCTCTGCTACGAGCTCACGACTGAAAGGAGTAAACCGCTCAACTGGTATTCGGTAATTTTTGTATTCGGTAATCGGTGAGATTTTAGCAAGTTTTATGTTTTTTGAAAGCAAAAACGAATTACGAACGAAAAATTGCAGTTAATTATATTAGCGAAGGCACTCCCCTTCAGGGGTTGGGGGCAGCGTAGGCAATTAACCGATAAACCGATTTTACCGCTCACTCGGATTTAGCTACGCTGAGCTCGCCCTCTGGGCTTCGGTTGTAATCCCCGCGAGCGGAGCAATATTAAACTTACTATTTTCAACAAATCATGGACTTAGAAATTATTTTAAGTAAATTTAACCAAACTAAATGCAGTTTGCTTAGTAATATTTACTAAATTTGCAGAATGAAAGAGATAATAAAAAATATAATACTTGAAAATCAGAATATTATTTTACCCGAAATCATAGAGCGTGATCTTCAAATACCTGTAAATAATAATATTATCATCAGTTTAATAGGATCTAGACGAAGCGGAAAAACTTATTTACTTTATCAAACCATTAAAAAGTTATTAGAAACTGGTGTTTCAAACAAAAACATATTATTTGTGAATTTTGAAGATGAGCGTTTAAATCTCAAATCAGAAAATTTAGATTATATAATTCAAGCATATCAAGAACTGTATCCTGAAATAAAAATTAAAGACATATATCTGTTTTTTGATGAAATTCAAAACATCAACGGATGGGAAAAATTTATAAGAAGAATATTTGACACCAAATCACGTAATATCTTTATAACAGGTTCTAATTCAAAATTATTAAGTACCGAAATAGCAACTGAATTAAGAGGTCGAACGATTACTTACACTGTTTTTCCGTTAAATTTCAAAGAATATTTAAAATTTAATAATACTGAGCCACTTTTATATCCACAAAGTAATAAAAGTAAAATTGTGCATTTAGCACATAAATATTTAACAGATGGGTCATTTCCTGAATCATTAAATTTTGATAGTATTACTAAAACAAGACTTTTGCAACAATACTTTAATGTGATGATATTTAGAGATATAGTTGAAAGATATAATGTAAGTAATATTGAAGCATTAAAGTTTTTTATCAAAAAGATATTTGCGAATATCACTAATCCGTTATCTGTAAATAAAATATATAAGGAGCTCAAATTTTTGGGTTATAGTATAAGCAACAAATATTTATATGAATTTTCTGACTATTGCAATGATATATTTTTAACACAAAACATTAATAAGTTTAATTTTTCGGAAATAAAACAAGAAAAAAGTGAAAAGAAAGCCTATGTAATTGATAACGGACTAATTAGTGCTATCGAATTTTCGGTTTCTCAGAATTTAGGAAAATTGTTGGAAAATCTTGTGGCAATGGAGTTTTTAAAGAACGAAAAGAAGATATTCTATTTCAAAAATAATTTTGAATGCGATTTTATTGTAGAAGATAATCAGAAATATTTACCTGTCCAAGTTTGTTATGCTTTTTATGATAACCAAACAAAAGAAAGAGAACTGAGAGCTTTAAACGAAGCATGTAAATATATTAATGTCAATACTGGAATTATAATTACATTCGATACCGAAGAGAACTTAATTTATAAAGAAATTAATATTGTTATTATCCCGTTTTATAAATATTTTTTGACATAAACCGCTCAACTGGTATTCGGTAATTTTTGTATTCAGTAATCGGTGAGATTTTAGCAAGTTTTATGTTTATTGAAAGCAAAAACGTTTATGAACAAGAAAACAGAAGAATCCACCACGGCGGAAACAAACGAAGTAAGAACAGAAAACCGATCAACTGATAAACTTGATCAACCGCTCAACCGCTCAACCGCTCAACCGCTCAACCGATAACCGAGTAGCTCTGCTACGAGCTCACGACTGAAAGGAGTAAACCGATCAACCGCTCAACCGATAAACCGATAAACCGCTAACCGCTAACCGTTTTTTATCCGTTTACTTTTCCTATATTCATCTAAAACAAAAAGCCAACCCATTAAAAAGAAAGGTATTAAAGGGATTTTAAATCTTACTAATGCACCAAAATTTGAAGTTGATAAGCCAATGCCCATTGCCATAATTAAAGTAAAGACAAAACAAAAAATTAGAAATGGTTCTTTTGCTAATTGTTTAAGAAAAAAGACTGGGCCAGCTCTTAAAAGAACATAAATAGTAAGTAACAACAAAATCATATTCTCCAATCCTGATAATAACATTACTACAGAATTTGCTTCCCATAAAAACGGTCTATATAATCCTGCAATAATAGCAGCTGGAGTAACAGATGCTGCTCCTCCTATCGTTGGGTCAAAATCGCCAATGTCAAATGAATTACCTCCATAATAATCTTGCTTTAAATCTTGTTGTGAAATTACAGCTTTGCTTAGCATACTATCAACATCTTTGTAGCTCCCGCCTGCAATATTTGCTGCACCTGTTAAAACGTACATACCGCCAAAAGCCACTGCCAACATAATAACAGGAAAGACAAATACTCGCAGAACTTTACTTTTAACCATTAAAATATATTTAAATCCCATCCAGGTAAAACCACCTGCCAAAAGAGCATACAAAATATATGGCTTTAATGATATAATAATATAGACACTAATAATAATTTTCACAAGATTTAAAATTCCAATTTTTCTCAAGAAAAACAATTTATAAAAAGAGACAATGAAAACTAATGCAAATGTATATGTGAACGAGTCTTTGACAATGCCAGAGCCCCAAAATGCAACTGAAGGAATAAAAAGTAAACCTATTGCCAGTATCTTTTCTTTAGTAGGAAAAATCTTTTTAAAAAACATAAATGCTCTCCAAATAATAATATAGTTCATTACATTTAGAACAATTATTGTTAGATAGTAATTTTTGAAACCTAATATTGTAAAAGGAGAAATAAATCTGTGAACGGCATAAACTGAAGGGTCTCTAAAACTTGGAAAATACCCTAAATTTGCAGGCAAGTCATAAACATTTGATTCAGTTATAAATCCAAAAAACATTTTAAAATATGCCAATGGGTCTTTGAATAATACATCGCCCATACGAGACGCACCATAGAAATAAGAAAAGGTATCTCCACCTCTATTGTAGTATTGGTCATAAATTAGTGCGAAAAATATTGCAACAAACATTTTAAAATAGAAACCATATAAAAAATATTTTTTAGTTGTTAGGTCTTTATTATAATGAGTATTTGCATAAAGATTAAAAATAAAAGCCGCAATTAATAAATAAGTGCAAATCAGGGCTATACCTCCAATATTTAAATAGTTATCTATCATTATTATTTAAGCCAAATAAATTGCTGCCCGCTTTTTGTGTCTGTGTAAATTGTATCAATCATTTCATTTAAAACGGAAGGTATTGATGCTCTAGGATGCACCACTAAATATTTTATATTATTATTGTGAATATAAATATATTTAAGGCTATCAGATGATGTAACGCCGTTTATCGTTTGATAGTTAACTGAAAACATTTCAAAGGGAGCGTTTTTTAAAATTTCTTTTGTTCTGTATTTTAAAATAATATCATCTTTCGAAACAGAATAATCTGAAGTAGATAAGTTAACCATATTGAAGCTGGCAATAAAATTGTCGATATAAGGCCTTTGTACCCAACAAGCATTGGCTTGAAATACGTTATTGATTTCAGTTTTGGCAGCAAGGTATGCTCCAACAGGGTTGTCTGTGTTTTCTTTTAGTTTTGTCGAAATATTAAGGATGTATTTTTCAGAGTGTGCATTTGTGATTTTTCTATACCGAAAAAATGCTCTGTCGTTAATTTGTGTAAAGTTCAAAGTAATTAGTACTAAGCATATTATCCAAAACGCAAATCGCTTTAAAGCACTTTCACTTTTTAAGGATTTATAAGTTTTAGCCCATAAAATGAATATTATGATGTTTAAAAGAAAATACGTAGATAAATAATAAAATTGGATAGAATCTGGCATTGGATGCAATATTGACCAAAAACCAATACTAACGAAAAAAACAATTACAAAATAAAGCAAAAGCGGATTGCCGCTTTTTAAGATTTCTAATGGTTTTTGCTTCCATTTTTTATGATTAAATAAAAATACTGGTATGAAATACCAAATATATGTTAATAAGATTATTAAAACCGCTCCTATTGCAATTTTTAAGCATTTAAATGGAAGGCTTTTATGAATTTGAATAATGCCATTAAAATCAACACCTCTGGTTGTTGTACTAGTATGTTGTAAAGAATAAAACATTAGGATGAAAATAGCTACTATTAATGTTGGGACTAGATAATGTAGGTATTTTCTTATTTGTTTACCTATTATTATTTTTAATGCAATAAAAATAATGATTGAAATAAATATAGTTGGTGCCAGTGCAGTATTAATTATTGGCAAAATTAGAAGTGGATAAAACAGATACTTGCTTTTGTTCAGAGCCAAGATAGTAAACCACAAATAAAAGATACTGATAATTATATATTTGGATGTATATGCATTGCCAAAATCGATGAAAGGTTTGGTTTGTGGAATAATTTCAATAAATACGATTCCAGCAAAATACATGGATATTAATCCTAATAAGTCTATAAATACAGAATTGCAAATAGTTCTGCTTAACGCAAGCATTCCCATAGCTAAGATGCTAAGAAGTATTGTATGTGTATGAACTACAATGCTATCCAGAGGTAAGATAGAAAATATAGATGAAATTAGTGAAGCCAACCACAATTCAGGATAGTGATAAAAACTAGCTCCTGCCACGCCTTTATTAAAAGGATTATCAACATAAATGCTCGATTCTACACCAAATGTATTTAGAGCATATATAAGTTTCGAATAATAATAATAATCGCCCTGAGGTATGTTTGAGAATGAGTTTGTATAAAACAAGGAACTTTGAATAAAATAGAAAATACATGCCAGCACAATCAAGCTTAATAAAGGCACAACATTATTTTTAAACTTGTGATTTATACTAAAATCATTTTTGTTTTCAGGTGATTTGTTGAAGAATTTATTCTGAAAAAACGCTAATATTCCAATAAGAATAAAACCCCACAAAATGGTGTTCCCACCTGTCACAAATACTGCATAAACACTTGTTGCAAGTAATAAGCCTATAACAAGTCTTACAAAAGTATTGTAATAAGCATTCGAAGTAAAACCGATTTTGAAAACAAATCCAATTATACTACCCAATAAGTAAAAAGACAACAATATTAATAAAACTATCAGCATATAGTATGGTTTTGTGCCGTGTGCAATTTATCCTTTTTAAGAATTCTTGAAATCACAAAAAAATTAAATAATACTGTAAATGGTAAAACCATATAAGTTAGTAGGCTTTTGTTCCATGATACAAGAAAGTAATTAAAAAATTTGAGAATAAGAAGGCCAAGTAACATGCTTAATAAGTATGTAGAAAAAAATAAAACAAGGCTTTTGAAATTAAATTTAGATTTAAAGACATATTTTAAGTTGAGGAAGTATGACAATAAAATCGAAAGTGTATATGACAACACATACGATAAATAAACATTAAGCTTTATTATTTCGTTAAAAAAAACAATTAGAAAAAAAGAGAATAATGTTACAACAAATCCTACAGTTGAGAAACCTAAAAATCGTTTTAAGAGTTTGGATTGCAATACTTGATTAAATATTTCTTTAATTCTCATCCTCACTAGTGTTTTTCTTTTTTATAATATAACCAGGTCTATTTTTAACTTCTTCGTAAATCCTCCAGATATATTCAGCAATTATACCAAGCGAAAACAGGATTAGACCACTAAAAAACGAAATAAATATTACTGTTGTTGCCCAACCAGGAATAGAGAATCCTCCTAGGTTTTCATTTCCAGTTAATTTTACAATAATCGTAAATAAAATTAATAAGATAGAAAAAACAGAAGTCAATAAACCTAAAATAGAGATTAGTCTTATTGGAAAGTTAGAAGATGAGAAAAATGAATCAGCTGCCAGTTTAACTTTCTTTTTAAAAGTCCATCTTGATTTGGTGTTCACTTTTGGCCTGTCAAAAGGGATGAACAAAGGATCGTAACCTAATCTAAGAATCTCAATAGTAGCAGAAGTGTTAATTGAGCTTATCCTATTGTTTATTATTTCAACTATTTCGCGGTCAATAAGAAAAATGTCAAATCCACCAGAAGGATAATTAACAACCGAAAGAATGTTCATTATCTTGTAATATGATTTTGAAAAGAAATCCTTCACAAAACCATCATTTCGATTAATCCTATATGGGATTACAATTTTATTACCTTCCTCCCATTTACGATACATCTCAACATAAGAATCTAAAGGCTGTTGAAAATCGTCGGGCATAACTGTTGCACATGTACCCTTGCACATGCTTAATCCTGCGAATATTGCATAATGCGAGGTGTAATTCTTGCTTAGTTGATATGCTTTTACATTTGTGTTCGCTTTTTCGAGTTCTTTTGCAATCTCAATAGATTTGTCTTTCGACCCATCGTCTATTATTATAAACTCAAAAGGAATTTTCTCTTCAGTCATCCTTTGAGATACTTTCTCAAAACAATTGTTTATTCTTTCGCCACTGTAATATGATAAAAGTATTATGGAAAAGAGATTCTCATTTTTCATACATTATAACTATTAATGGTTTCGACAATATAATTGATTTCTTCGAGCTTTATAACTGGGCTAATAGGCAACGAAAGAACTTCTTTATGGATTCTCTCGGTTATTGGCAAACTTAAATGATTGTATTCTTTATATGCATTTTGTTTGTGAGGCGGAATTGGATAATGGATTAAAGTCTGAATACCTTTACTGCTTAAATAGGCGATTAATTTATCTCTCTTTTCGCACCTAATTACAAACAAATGCCATACATGTTGCGATGATTCAGAATAAACAATTTCTTTTGAGCTACTATTTGGCAATACGATATTTTCATTTTTTATATTCTCACAATAGTTTTTTGCGACCTCTCTACGTATTAGAGTTTCTTCATTTAAATGCTTTAACTTGATAGATAAAAAAGCTGCCTGAATTTCGTCCATTCTACTATTTACACCTTGATATTCATTTACGTATTTTTGTGCCGACCCATAATTAGCAAGTGTTCTAACAGCTTCGGCTAACTTAGCATCATTTGTAGTTACTGCACCAGAATCGCCCAAAGCACCAAGATTTTTTCCTGGATAAAAGCTAAAGCCAGAGGCATCACCTAAACCTCCTGTTTTAATACCATTCCAATCAGCACCAATAGCTTGTGCATTGTCTTCAATTATTTTAAGATTATTTTTGATAGCAATGCTTTTTAGTTGATCAGACCAGCATACTCTTCCATATAAATGGACTATTAAAATAGCTTTTGTCTTGGATGTTATTTTTTCTTCAATTAAAGAGATGTCAATATTGTAAGTGTCGATGTTTGGTTCAACAAATACTGGTTTTAGATTATTGTCGGTTATTGCAAGTATGGTTGCAATGTATGTGTTAGCAGGAACAATAATTTCGTCGCCTTCGCAAAACACGCCCAATTCCACGTAAGCTTTTATAATTAATCTGAGAGCATCAAGACCGTTTGCGCATGCTACTGCGTGATTGGTTCCAATAAAAGCAGATAATTCCTTTTCAAAAGTTTTAACTCTTTCGCCCAATAAATACCATCCCGAATCAATTACTTCGAATGCAGCTTGTTTTAATTCATTAGAGTATTGTGAATTTATGTTCTGTAAATCGAGAAATTTTATCATTTTTTTATGCTATATAAATGTGTTACTTGAAAAAGTTTGAATCCTGCTTTTTCCCAAGTTCTAATTGCTGGTTTGTTAGATGCTTGGGTTATAGTTGTTAGGAAATCAGCTCCATTGGCTTTTAAAATACAAATTATTTGCATGAGCAAATCCATTAACCTACCTCTTTGCACACCGCTATCAACTGCCGCAAGTACTAATTTTGCTATTTTACTCCCTAAAATATCAATAGGATTGTTCCCCGCGATAAAACCGAAAGGTGAATCGTTTGAATCTGTTACTTTCAAAACAATGTCAGCAAATCCATTTATAGCTTCTTCTATAAATTTAGCTTGATATAAGTCCGCAGTTTCATTTGAAAATGCAGGGTCTGCATGTAGTCTATCGTATTTATTTATAGCTTTAAGTGCAATTAGACGCAGACTATCAACATCATCTTTTGTAGCTAATGCAATATCATTAAATTTATTTGGCGGGCAAACCTCTTTTAAGTCTATAAAGTAATTTAAACGTGTTTCAATCAGAAGAAGACTTGTATTGCTTAATGCTTGTATTAGTATTAAATCTTCTGATGGTACATTTAACGTGTAATAAGAATTTTGTTCAACATGAATTTTTAAATATTCTGCAATTGCACAACCTAATATTTTGTAGTCATTGTGTTCAAAATGAATGAACTCAATTGAGTAGCAGTGCATACCAAAATAATCACTATCCCAATCAAGTTTCTTGATGAAAAAAACATGGGTTTTCTTCTTTACAATAATATTTATTTGAAAGATATCATCGCCGCTTAGAGCAGCTATAATTGGTTTTAAAATTGCTGTCCGGTCTATATTTTTTAAGAAAGTAAAAATATTATATAAATATAATCTTTCTCTAGATGCAGCCGATAAATTTAGAAATTGATCAGTTTTCATTAAGAACGTTTTTGATGAAATTAGTATAATCTCTAATATAATCACTTTCCTCATATTTGTGAGATGTGAGCACCAGACAAATAGCTCCAGATGAAAAGTTTACCTCAGCTGCCCAAATACCAGAAGGAATATGTAAGCCGACATCTGGATGTTTTAATTGGATTCTACTCTTATTATATCCATCATCTAATTCAACCTCGAAACTACCACTTGCAGCAACTAAAAATTGATGACATTCCTTATGTGCATGTGCTCCTCTATCTGCTCCTCCAGGAATATCATAAATGTAAAAAACACGCTTGACATCAAACGGTAAGTCCAAATTATTTTCATAAACACTTATGTTTCCTGCCCGATTTTTATGTTTGGGTAATTTTATAATATTGCAATCGTTGACTGTGTGTTTTTTCATGCTTGCTTTGTTTTTAAAAATTCTTCATAGTTTCTTATATAATCTTTTTCTGAAAAATTTGTAGAACTAAGAACAAGTGCGAGTGAGTTAGTGGAAAAGTTTTCTATTTGTCTCCAATATCCAGCAGGAATGTAAAGTCCGTAATACGATCTGTTTAACGAAAATACAGTCTTTTGTTTACCGTCATCAATATGTACGTCAAAGCTACCCGACAACGCAATAATAAACTCATTCTGTTCTTTAAAAGCATGGCTTCCACGAAATTCCCCACCTGGGACATCATAAATCCAATAAACCCTTTTAATATCAAAAGGAATGTGTTTATTAGATTCGATAAAAGATAAATTCCCCCTGTTATCAACAATTTTGGGAAGCTGTATTAGTTTGCAATCTTGCATTCTTGAAAAATTAGTTAAGCACAAATATACAAACATTATTTAAATTTCTCAATTTCACCTTATTAATGAATTTAATCATTTAGGACGTTTTTTTAACAGCCTATTTTTAATCAATCGGTTTAAAGGTAATTCAAAATAATAATATGAGATTATACTTATTATAAGTGTAAGTAAAAAGTAAATTGCAATAATGAGTATTGGATTTTCGATACTTAAAAAATGGATATTTATTTTATCAAAATACTTCATTACAAGTTGATGAAACATATAAAAACCAAAACTTATTTCGCCTAAGATTACAAAGTATTTGTTTGAAAAAATAAATCTTGATAAGAATCCAGATTGAAAATAAAATATTCCGATTAATAACGCTGTAGGAATCCAATAAAAAACAGAATAACGATAAACTTGTGGTATATATTTACTAAAAAAGAATGAAGCTAACATTATTAATATTGTAAAAATTTCTAAAAAATTAGCTTTGTTGTTTTTCAATTTTAGGTTTCTAACAATATTATATAAGAAAATTCCAATAGCAAAATCTAAAAATCTAAAAATTGGATTAATATAAAATAGTCTATGATAAAACATAGGATCAATTAGATTAATGCTGACTAATATAGTGGGCACAATAATAAAAAATGCTAAAGCTATATATAGTTTATTTTTTGAGATTTTAGTTATAAACGGAATGACAAATGGGAACAAAAAATAAAAAAACATTTCAGTTGAAATACTCCAAGAAACACTATTAAAAGAGAAAAAGTATGCAGAGTCTGGGATAAAACTATGCAAAAGCAAAAGATTGCTTGAAAATTGCATAAACCAAGGAATAAAACCTGAAACAAAAATTTTGTAAGTTGTTGGAAGTGCTATAATTAACGTAAGCAAATGTAAAGGATAAATTCGGGCAAAACGATAAATCCAAAATGTTGAAGCTTTCGCAGATTTGTTAACAATCTTATCTTGGTAAACATAGGCAAGAATAAACCCAGATAGCATAAAGAAAAAGTTTACTCCAATGTATCCTTCTGCACAAAATGTTTGATAAAAGTCACTGTAAGCCCCTCCATGTAATTTTAGAAAACTTAAGTGATGCAAAAACACCATCAAAGCAAAAACAAATCGTAAAGATGTTAATGGTTTTATCATTTTTTAAGCTTAATTTTAAAATGACAAATATAATTTATTTTTTTAATAATATTTGAGTTATATAAGTCAATAAACTAATAATTCAAATCATCATCAGAAAAGACCAGACTAATATTTTCTGCTGGAATATCACTAAAAGGTAAGTAGTAAACTCTTTTGTCAATAGCTTTTTTAAAACATTTGAATTGCTTTAGAATAATATTAGAATATATTTCTTCTATTCCAAAAAACATTATCGAATTGAAACCAAAGTATTTTAATTCATCTAAAGATGCACTTATCAATGAACAAATTATTTCTGCTCTATTATTATCAATAGTTTGAATATCACTTATTATAAAGCGCTTATAGTCCCTAACTTTTTTCAAAACAATGCTACCAACGATTCGCTCTTTTTCATAGCAAGACACATGGATGATTTCGTTTTCTTTAATTTGAGATTTATTTAAATTTATTTTATTGGCAAACTTATCTTCTAATAATTTTTGCGACCAATTAATTGCAAATATGTCAGCGGTTCTTGCTTTATAATCAGTCTCAATTTTTGAGTAATCATTATTAAAATCATCCATTAGTTGCGATTTTAATTCACATGCTTTTGCCTTGTTCTTTAAAAATACATTGGCAAAAAAAGCAATGGGTAGCGATAATAACCTAAAGGCTGTTTTATTCCGAAAGAGTTCTCTTGTAAAGCCAATGTAGTCTTGAACAATATAGTTGTTACTTTTAAATCGTTTTGCATTTACTTCAACAAAACCCATCTTTTCGAATGAGGAAAATATCTTAGGAACAGGAAATATCGTGAATGTAGGTAGGTTTTTATTTGTTTCAATAAAGTGTTTAACTAGTTTTTTGAAATTACCAGGGTAATCTTTGCTTACAAATGCCGAAGAGGTTTGAACACAAAAATAATGCTGAGAGTTATAACTTGCAGGTAGGGCTAAAGTGCCAAGAAAACCGACTATTTCAGATTTTTCATTTAACATTATTGAGCCTCTTATTTGCCCATAATTATTGGTTTTGTTCTGATATTCAAGAATACTAGCAATAACACTGTCGGCAGGATTTGCAGATTTAGACATAAAATCGTCAGTGCTTAAAAACTTTATAAGCTCATCGCTATTATCGCCTAAATAACTTGCTATTTTAACCATTTTCTTATTTTATTATGAAAACCTTCAATTCTAAAAATGTTTTTAAAGTGATTATTGGAGTAAATCAAAATTCTGTCTAAAATCTCTATCTCACCTGTCAAATTGAACTCTGCAACATTATTATCAACAAGTAAAAGATATTTATACCCAGAATCTTCCGCCAACTTCATTCCTAATTCAGAATACATTCCATTAGGGAAGGCAAATATTTCTACAGGTTTATTTAATAGATTTTCTAGTTGAATCTTACTTTCTAACAATTCGTATTTTAACAATTCAAAATTAGTGTCTTCAATTTTCAAGTTGGGATGCGATAAACTATGACTACCAATTAAAATTCCATAATCAGAAACTTCTTTCAATTGAGATGGGCTCATCATTTTAGTTTTGCTAAGCTTACCCGGAGTATTTTCTTCTAATTTGGAAATAACTAATTCTCTTGCTTCGATTTGCAATGGGAGAAGTTTTTTAAAAATCTCTAAAGCAATAGTTTCTGCATTTTTAATGTTTATTTCAAACTTATATAATTTATTTTCTATTTCTAATTCAAGTCCTGAATTGGCTTTGGCATATATATCTAAAATGTCATTCAAACGCTGAGTCCATATTTGGTAATCAGTTTTTATACAATTAACTACAACATTTAAAACTGCAGGGATTTTATGTTTTTTTAATAAAGGGAATGCATTAATGTAAAAATCTTCAAAACCGTCATCAAAACTTAAAATCAACTGTCTCCTTTTTGATTTTTCACTAATTTCATTTGGTAAACAAACTTTATAGTGCTTAGTAATATATTTAAGGAGTTTTTCAAAAGTTCTTACCGACATCCCTGGCCAAGAAGGGAATTGCTTATCCGTTATTTTGTGGAGACATAATATTGTTACTTTAGTATTCATAATGTTCAAATCGCATTTATTAAATCAAATAGTACTGTTGTAAGTTCATGCGTCATATTCTTTCTAGAGTATTTATCAACGTTTCGTGTCTCACACTTAATCATATTAGTTTCCTTAAATTCTCGATTTAAATCAATTAGTACTTTTAATAAATCTTCTTCGTTCTTTATAACTATTCCAGAATTGGTATCATTTATTATTTCTTTTTGTATTTCTATTTCCTTAGCAAAATTATCGTTGAACCCATAATATTTATTGCGTAGGACTTTAGCTTTTGGCTCTTCGGTATAGCAGAATAGAATCTTTCGATTAACTACAAGATAATCAAAGATTTTTGTACCTACAAATGCATAATAATTAAATAAAAGTAAAACATTATTTGATGCAAGTTCTTTTAGTACACTTTGGTTATCCATTCTAGGATAAAAAGTAACCATGGGCTGCAATATGGGATATTCGTTTTTTATGATTTGTGCTACTTTTTCAACATTGTTTGTACCATAGAAATTTAAATTCACACACGCATCCTCAAGTACTACAAAGTTTGCAAGTACAAATAAGAAAGACTCAATAGGATGCCAATTGTATAAAGACCCTAGCATTGCAATCGAAAGTATTTTGTCATTTTGAGAAATACTGTTTACTCCTATCAATGAGTCTGGATCATATCCATTACCGATTACAGTTATGTTTTTATTTACAAATAGTTTGGATAATCTATATTTAAAATATTCTGAAGCTGTAGTAATGTGACTTGCACTTCTAACTATTTTTTTTTCAGATATTGAAGAAAAAAAACGGTGCAGATATTTCTTCCTATATGAAGAACTCTGAGACCAAGGGTCTCTATAATCTGCAATCCAAGGTATCTTAAACTTAATAGATAGTTTGGCTGCGTATTTGAATAAAATGAAAGGACGACCTGTTGCAATTATTACATCAACCTTATTGTTTTTTAAATATTTTTTTGCTTCAAAATACAAATCAGATTTAGGACCTATGAAAAACAAAAACTGCATTATTTCATAATATGCTGTAATAGATTTTCGAATTAATTTAAATCTATTTTCTCCATATTTCAATAATAATCTATTTGATAAATTTGGTTTATATGGGGTGCGAATAATTGTTCCGAATTCTGTTTCTTCTATAATTGTTTTATCTGCCTCACCTGGAGCAATATAATCTAAATGATTTCCATATTTATTTCCCCATTGGCGCGTTACAACAATAGGATGAATATCAAATTCATGAAAGTATTTGTACCAGCTATATGGCCGCAAACCACCTACTGAGACGTAAGGTGGAAAGTCGTAAGCTAATATTAGGGTTTTTTTCATTTATAATAGTCTTTTTAATTCGTCCAAATTTGGTAAAACTTTTTTAAGTTCTGTTGGCAGATCGTTAGCCGTTTTGTAGGTTGCTACGCCAATCGGCTTATTTACATCACGTACCGAAAGCTGTACAAACTTTTCATCTGCTCCTTTACATAAGATAATACCAATAGATGGGTTCTCGTTAGGGCGTTTAACATACTCATCTAATGCTGATAGATAAAAATTTAATTGCCCAGAATATGCAGGTTTAAAATCTCCTCGTTTTAATTCAATTGCTACTAAACAATTTAAACTACGATGAAAGAATAATAGATCAATAAACACTTCTTTTTGATTGATTAATACTCTGTATTGATTTCCCATAAAACAGAAATCGTGACCAAAAGACATTATAAATTTTTTAATATTGCTTACAATAACCGATTCCAGAACTCGCTCATCACAATCGTCTGGGTCTTCTATATTTATATAATCTAAAAGATACTCATCTTTAAACGAATGTAATGCTTTTGCTCTTATGTCCTTTTTAGAAATGCTTAAATTAAAATTATTGAGAGTGTTACTTTGCTTTGCAAATAAGTTTTCTCGCAAATGATATTTAAGCGTTTCTACACTCCAAAAGCTCACAGCACACTGATTTATGTAAAACAAACGCTCGTCTATCGAGCTTGTTTTGCTTAAAATTTCGCGATGATGAGTAAATCCAATACTCATAAAATTTGATAAATCATCACTTGTCGAGTGATGATTTAAAGACAATGCCAATAAATCCCTTTCAGATTCTGTCGTTAATTGATTTTTAGATACTGGGTTGTTTTCTCTCTGTAAATCATCACTTGCTAAGTGATGATTTGAAATCGCACCTTCAAGAAAAGAATCCCATGCCTCAAAAAAGAGTCTCATATATCGTATGCTTGAAACTGAAAATCCTCTTAGACCTGGTAATTCTTGTTGTAGTTGATTTGAAATAATTTCTATAGATCCAGTACCCCATGTCCCGGCTCGGGTATTTTCCGAAACATATTTTCCTATGGCATAATAAAGCTTGAGCTGCTCTTCATTTGCCAATCTAGCAGCCATATATCGACTCTGAAGTATGGCTGCCTTAATTAATCGTATCGCTTGTGTTGATACAAAATTTGTTTCTCCCATTAATATTATTTAATTTAATATCTTTTTATCCAAAAGAACTACAATATATCATTAAAAATTATTAGTCTAGCAAAATTCTTTAAAATACTTGTACCATGAATATGGTAGTAGTCCTCCAACAGAAACGTAAGGAGGGAAATCGTAGGCAAGGATTAGGATTTTTTTCATTGTTTTATCTCCCAATAACCTGTTTTTTTGCTTCCTACGCGTTGTATTATATCGGTTTTCTGCATTTTGTTGATTTCACGCTTAACTGTTTCCACACTTATTTCACACTTCTTAGCCATTTCTTCTTGTGTTACATATTTGTTGGTTTTTATCATTTGTAATATAATTTTTTCACGATTATTTAAAGTGTCATTTAAAGTGTCATTTAAAGTGTCATTTAAAGTGTCATTTGCGGCAAGCTTTATCTTCTCCTTAAAAATTGTCACACGAAAACCAGAAGAAACTTCTTCGAATATTGGTGGAATAATCTTGTAATTATTGCAGATATCAAAAATTCTTTTTATTCCTGAACCATATCTTTCTATTAATCCAACTTCTTTAAATGCCTTTGCAATAAGTTTGTTTCGTGTTTTAGAAACGTAATTATCTGAGAGTAGCTCATGCAAACTTAATCCGTCATACAGGTCTCCAGGATTAAAAAACTCTATTCGATTGTCGTAGATTTTAATAATAGACGCACTGCTACTTCTATAATCTCTATGCACAATCATATTTATAACTATTTCGCGTAGAGCATCTATAGGATAATCAAATCTTTCAGTCCGCTGGGGCTCTCCAGTTATTATATACTCCACCATCAAGTGCTTTCTGATAAATGATAATACTTCAGTAACCTCAGAAAACAAGTCAGTATTTAAAGAAATACTATCAATAATTGTAATGTCGCTCTTAAATCTGCCAACCTGTATATCTGAAATTAAACAATTATCTTTTACAAATAACAGATAAGCACCTAGCGTTAATTTATCTTTATGAATTAGTTCAAATTTTTTAAGAAATTCTATTGCCTCTAAAGAAATCTTAATGTCATTTTTTTGTTCTATTAGGTTGATGAAGTTTTTGACTTTGTCCAGATCAATATCATCAATACTATGATATGGACTTGGGTAATAATCCCAACTAGTATTTATTGTTTTTAGATATTCATTAGCAATTTCATCTGTACTTAATAAATGATTTGAATTAAATACTCTTTTATAATATTTGCCTTGTGAGGACACTGGTTTAATCGGATATTCGGCAATTTTTAGTCGAACAATAGTTTTGCCTTCTTCATAAAACAATTCAGATTCGACAATTAACGCTGGTGTAGTTTTAGATTTTATTTCATTAATCCAGTTTTGAACGCTTTCGCTGTTTATGTTTACTCCAATAATATTACTTGTTTTTGAAATACCAATATAAACACTACCTCCGCTTTTATTTGCAAAAGCAACAATGGTTTCAATAACTTCCTTATTGAAAGAAGTTTTAAATTCTGTTTTATCGCCTTCTCCTTTATGAATGATATTCAGTATCTCTTTTTCAGACATGATACAAAACTAGAATAATTATTAAATATCTGCAAACAAAAAAAATGTTGTATTTATGAGTTGAAAGGTTTAAAAGGTGACTGGGTGGATAGGTAACTGAGTGAATGGGTAACTGAGTGAATGGGTAACTGAGTGAATGGGTAACTGGGTAACTGAGTTACTGAGTTACTTGGTTACTTGGTTACTGAGTCACTAAGTTACTTGGACTCTATGCCCCCTGCATTTTTTTACTGCCGCTCAAGATATTTTATCAAGCCATGAATCTGATTCCCAATTATTTTAATTTTCAGATTATAATCCTCAAGCTTTTCTTTAGTAATAAAACTAATATTAGATGAGATTATCAACTGTGTTTCAACCTCTGCCAAGCTTCCAAGTGCAATATATAAAAACTGTCTAAGGGTTTGTCAAATAATAAATCATGTAGAATTGACGAAAATATTTTGTTGTTTTTCGAGACGCAAAATTAAGCTAATAGCTTGCGTCTCTTTGCAAATTTTGCAACAATGAAAAACAGCAAAAGAGTAAGTCAAAATGACTGATTTATTGTTTGACAATCCCTAAACTCCTTATTATGTTTTCTTCCCGCCCCTTCAGCAATATTTGACGGAATAGAAACAGCTGATCGCCTAATTTGACTTGTCAATCCATATTGTTCTTGTTTGGGAAACTCTTTTGTTGTATTATAAATATCCGTAACAAAGTCTATCGAATTTTTCCAAGCATCTAAATCTTTATGTGTTTTCATTTCTTTAGTTTAAGATACTAATATAATCTTTTTATGGCTAACAGAAAAGGTAACTGGGTAACTGGGTGACTGGGTAAATGGGTTAATGGGTTAATGGGTAACTGAGTGACTGGGTTACTAAGTTACTTGGTAACTGAGTGCCTGAATTAGTTAGTCACATTGTTACAGATTTGCTAAGAAGAGACAACACTTGGTTCCCAATACATTTATAATGTTTTTTCATTGTGCAAAAATAACAAAACAAAAATTAACTTTTATTTTTCTTCAAAGGTACTTTTAAAAAGGATCTTAAAATTATTATTGGATTCAGCTTTTGTTGCTTAAAGTACACTGTAACTAACAGACTTAAAAATACAATGCTAACAGCAATAAAAATCATATATTCACCTTTTTCAATTAATGGGTTTATAAAAAATAAGCTAATTATGTAAAACATAACAATTAGCATTAATATAAAGCTATTTTTAAGTTTAAGTTTTAAGTTAGCGACTTTTCTACCAAAAGAAAAAAGAAAGACAGACATAGCGATATATGATGCAATTTGAGAATAACCAGAAACAACAAATCCGTATTTTTTCATAAATAACACATTTACCAGCACACCGACAACACTAGCCAAAATTACAGAATACAAAATGTAAGTAGTTTTCTTAACCAGACTAAAGCTAATACTAAATTGATTTGCAACTAAAGATAACACTTTTGCAAAAGCCATTAGTGGGATAACATATATTACCTGCAAATAAGTTTTGTCTGCAAGTAAAAAGGTTAGAAATGGAGATAATAAAACTACCCCCACAACACCTAATGAAGCAGCGAATGTAACCAAATCGTAAATCTTTTGATAAGAATCTTCAGCATCAGAATCTTTTCTTATAGACATAGTATAAGGAGCTAATGCCATTTTAATCATATCAGAAAGCACTGCAATTGGCAAGACTAATTGCATTGCGAGAGATAAAAGTGCCACTTCTGTTTTGTCCGTAAGGGCTTGTGCTCCAATAAACTTATCAATACTGATAATAACCCAAGTAAAAACACTTGATATCAAAAATGGCCAAGTATAAACCAAAATCTTTTTAAGAAGTCTTTTTGAGAAATTCTTAATTTTAATGTAAATTTGTGCATAACGTATAAAAATGAGGGCTACAATACTTCTAGCTAGTATTTGTGATAATAAAACAGCGATTAGCCCCTTTTTAAAAACCACAAGAGATAATGTTACAAATATAACTGTAAATATAGCCTCAAGAGAAACTATCAGCACAACTTTTTTTGGTTTGCGTTCTATTCTGCAATAATTAATATTTGTGTTATTAAAGGTATAAGGAAACAATTGTAATCCAATAAGAATAAGTGACCAACGCAGAATATCCTGGTTATTAGCAGTAAGTATAAAAAGATTAAAAAGATATGGTGATGCGAAGAAAAGAAAAACACAAATAATCGTTGCAATTCCAATTTGATAATAAAACCAAGAGGTGAAAACTATTTTACGATATCGTAAATTATCATATTCATAGTAATAATAAAAAATTCCTGCATTTAATGTCAGCATAAAAGTTAAAATTGTAAAGGATGACTGCAGCATAACAAGGTTTGAATAATCTATTTTTCCCAGAAATTTTGCATATAGTGGTATCAAGAACATAGCGAACAACCTTGAAAAGACATTCCCAAAACCATAAACCAATGTTTCACCAATAAAGCCTTTTATTTTACTCATTTATTAGTATTGCTTATTTCGTAATTTAATAATGCACAACTTAATTCCACCTCGTATAATTTTCCTTTATTCATGACAATCTCCTTGTATTTTTTCTAATAATGTTTTTTGAATTTCAAGAATTTTTGATTCACTATATAATTCAATCGCTTTATTCTTATTCATTTCTGCAATATTACATGGTAGAGGATCTAATGCTTCTATATTTAGATGCTGCTCTATTGAATAAATTACAAAACCATTTTTCAAGAAATAACGATAAAGAGGACTTTGTTCAGATAAAAACACTTTTGAGCCACCAAATAACATTTGCAATATAGTTCCAAATGCCTGCTGGCGTTCGTGAGCCATTACTGTAACAGAACATTCCTTCAATAAGTTTAAATATTCTTTTAATTCTAAAAACTCAACTAATGGGTGAAAATCATTCCCAAACATTTCTCTGCCTACTTTTACCGTTTCGCTTTGATAATTTAAGTCACCATAATTTAATGGACAAATAATCCTTCTGCCATTTACGCCACTAATTTTATTGAATATAATTTCATGTCTATTAGTTCTTGTACTGGAGTTCCCTGCTAAAATTGATTTACCTGCTACTCTGAAACTAGGACTATATTCGGTTATTTGCTCAATAGTTTGATAACAATTACTAATCCATTTAGCATTTGTTTGGGCATGGCTTTTTAAAAGTTTATAGTCTTGTTCTAAAAGGAAGAGACAATAGTTTATTTTTTTGAATGCCTTTTTATAAATTACATTAAAAGTATAATAATCTTGGACACGAGCAAAAAACCCTTTTTTAGTAGACTCTGTTTTAGTTTTATACGCTATGTAATTGTATAAATCGTATCCCCAAAGCCCCCAAACAAAAATTTTGTTGTCAAACTTATATTTAGCCAACACTTTAGCTTTTATATAACTAAGTGCTTGCAAGAATATTATATCATAGCTTTGTATTAAATCGTGTATTTTTTTTTCTACATTGACTTTCTGGTTAAGTATGAGAATGTTTGGCATCCCCTCATAATTGATTTCTGCTTTTCTTGGATTATTTGATATAATAGCATATTCTTGGTCAAAACCATTTATTTGATTAAATAAATTTATTGTGTGTTTAGTAATTTTCTCATCATCAAAAATATGCAATATGGTAATTTTATTATCAAAGGACATACGTATGTTATTAGTAATAAATCCCTGTAATTAGATATCTTGCTAAGTAAACAAGCCCAAATATTACATGTATAGCATATAAAAAAGATAAAAATTTATTTCGGCTTGTCATACCTAGTTCTTTTATGTCTTTTAACAATGCAATTAGAGCAGTAAAGAAACACAGCCAAGCACAAATTACTATTTGCCAATAAAAGTTACCATGGGTCATGCGAGGTCCAGTCTCAATAAAGAAAACAAAAAACAAAATTGAAACAATAAAACTAATAAAGGTGTACCAGAATAAAAGTGATTGTTTCATTTTCTTCAGGTTTAATACAACATAAAGTAATGGGAATAATAATGAGAACAATACAGAAATTGGTGCAAGCTCATACATTGGAAATAGTTTTAACATTTGTACTGGATTTGATAATGCAACATCTGACGGTTCTTTAAATACAGCACTATTTGTTTTAAAAAGTAAAATGTATTGAATAATTATGCATCCTAAACCAATTATTAATGGTAACATTGAGTAAAAGAATTCTTTTTTTAGTTTATATTTAGCTAGCGAAAATACCGAATATACAGTTATAAAAACAAAAAAGAAATTAGGTTTAATGAATACATTAATAATCACTAAAACTATTATTATTATATTATTCTTCATTGTGTATTTTTGCAACTGCTCATAACTTTTATAAAATAAAAGTATTGCAAAAGGAGCCAATAGGATTATTGTAGAGTTATGCCAGACATTTGGCGCAAAACCACCTCTATAGAAAAAACCATACGTAAATAAAATTGGTATTGGAATTATAAAAACAAATAACATACTTAAAGCCAACAATATCGATTTATAACTATATTGATTATTCGCTAGCTCTAATTTATCTATCTGTTTTTTAGCGATGCAAAATTTTAAAGAGGTAGCGCTTCCAATAATAAAACAAACTGCAACAGTTACAAGTCTGAAGTTATCACTAAAAAACGTTAATAAACCAGCTAAACCATATAATATGAAGTTACCAATAAATATTTCGCCTTTAGACTGTAAAATGGCAAATCTGGCATGTGCATCAATATCGGCTGTGCAAAAATAACTTATATACAAAAAAGCTGCTGTAAACATTATTGCAAGGAATGTATAAATCGCTAAACTTTTGTATCCGTTTTTTAAATAGTATTTCATAACTTTCAAATTAAATTAGTTAAGATTTAAAACAATTTTGTCAATTTCATTATTACTCAGTTCGAAAAACAAAGGTAATCTTACCAAGCAATCTGCAAATTTATCACAATTCTTCAAATCACGGCCATCATGTTTTTCTATATAAAACTCACTTTTATGCAACGCAAGATAATGAAAAACCAATAAAATTTCTTCTGATTTAAGTTTTTTTATTAAATCTGTTCTATTCCCTAATGTACTACATACCAAATAAAACATATGAGCATTATTTGTAGCGTAATCCGGGATTTCAGGCAGTCTAACAATACCAGATAATTCAGCAGATCTTAGCAAATTGTAATATCGCTCCCAAATCTCTTTTCTTTTTTTCTGTATTTCATCCAAGTTTTTGATTTGTGCCCATAAAAATGCCGCAATAATCTCAGATGGTAAAAATGAAGAGCCTGTGTCCACCCACCCATATTTATTTACTTCTCCTCTAAAAAATTCAGCACGGTTTGTCCCTTTTTCCCAAATAATTTCTGAGCGTTTTACAAATCTATCATCATTAATGCAAAGCATTCCACCCTCTCCACTAATAATGTTTTTGGTTTCGTGAAACGAAAATGCAGATAAATGACCAATAGAACCTAAAGCACGTTTAATGCCATCAGCTCCAGTATAAAAAGAATCTATTGCTTGAGCAGCATCTTCAACCACAAAAAGATTATACTTGTTAGCAAGTGCCATTATTTTATCCATATCACATGCAACACCTGCATAATGAACTGGCACAATTACTTTGGTTTTAGCTGTAATTAATTCTTCAATTTTATCTTCATCAATTCCAGGATGATCTGCACGACTGTCAGCAAAAACAATTTTAGCTCCTTGTCTCACAAAAGCAAGAGCTGTTGACACAAATGTATAAGATGGAACAATAACCTCATCGCCAGGTGCAATATTTAATAATATAGCACACATTTCTAAAGCATCTGTGCAAGATGTTGTAAGCAAACACTTTTTGAAGTTATATCTTGATTGAAAATATTCTTGACATAACTTTGTGTATTTGCCATTACCAGAAATTTTCCCAGATTTGACCGCATCTTCGATGTAAAGTGTTTCTTTACCGGTTAAATATGGTTTGTTGAATGGAATCATTTTTTAAATTTAAACTACAAAAGTAAAAAAAATTACAAGATCTCCCAGTATCCATGTTTTCTACCACCAATTCTTCGTAAAAGTTCAAGTTCTTTCAACTTAAACAAACTACGTTCTATCGTTCTTTTTGTGAAGCCTGTTTTTTCTGATAAATCGTTAATAGTTGCATTAGGTTCTATTTTAAGGATCTCAACAATCTGTATTTGTATTGGACTTATCTCTTTTCCGACATCTTTTCCGACATCTTTTCCGACATCTTTTCCGACATCTTTTCCGACATCTTTTGTGACATCTTTTGTGACATCAGAAAAATTTTGATTTACTGGATTGTTTCTTTCAGAATCTAAGTTTTCATCTATAAATACCGTACATCTAAAAATATCTTTTTCTTCGAAAATTGGTTTTTGCCGAGAGTAATAATTAAAATACTCGTAAATATTTCTTATGCCAGAACCTAATTCATCCGCCCTTCCTATTTCCTTAAAAACTCTTGCAATAACTGGGTTTTTTGGGAAAGGGGTAAAATTGTCTGGTTGCAATTGTAGGTTTCCATGCGATTTGTTAGCATTCTCGGCGTAAACAATATTTTTGCCAACTACAAGCTTTGCAGGGTAAGGATTAGTATATTCACGGTGCATAAGAGTATTGGCAATTATTTCACGAAAAATTAAATTACGAACACTTATTCGTATATCTCCTTTTAAAACAAATTTTTCAGGTAAGTGTTTTTCGATAAAACGCATTAATCTGTCATAACTATCTATTAAGTTTGTTCTAATATCATCGCGATCATCGAATCGGTCTATATTTTGAATACGACAAATAGCATCTGTTTTATGGAAAGGCAAAACCGAAGTAATAACTTCATCTTTTCCAAAGAGTAATAGACAAGCTAATGTTAATCCTTCTTTTCCTGTAGAATAATCGGTTTGGTATAGCTGAACACTTCGGAGTAGCTCCATATCAGTCATACTTTCCCATAGATGCCCAGGTTGTCGGTTAACTGCCATCTGGCGTACACGCTGTATAATATCAGGACGTAGTTCATTTATAGTAGCATACGAGTAAATTTTATTTTCGGTAAAGGTGCTTTGTTTTCGAATAAATAAATTAGCTACTAAATTTGTATTGGAAGTAATATTATAATCTCCCTCATTATTTCTGTCAAAAATTAACCCCCGAGTATTGTGTACTTGTGAACTTTCGTAAACATGTAGCAATAAAATATTTTTATTATCAATATCAATTTCTTCTGGCTGGATATAAATAGGTGGATTTATAATTTGAGGATTATTCAATGCATTTGCCAACTCTTTCTTGATTTTTTCTATGTGTTTTTGCTCTATCCCTTTTATTTCACCTTTATCAGAAACTCCTAACAAAACAAACCCACCAACTCTATTTAAAAAAGCACAAACTGTCTCAAAAATACTTTTCGGAATTTCGAATTGCGCTGTTTTAAACTCAATACTTAAGCCTTCTCCTTGCTTAATAAGTTGATGTATAAACTCTGTGTTCATTTAGTCAATTTATATGTGAATATAATTTTGTGTATTTGCCATTACCTGAAATTTTACCTGATTTTACAGCATCTTCAATGTAAAATGTCTCTTTACCTGTTAGGTATGGTTTGTTAAATGGTATCATAGCCAAAAATGATAAATATTTGTACAAGTTTGCATTTTAAATCCATTGTTTTTGTAAAAGCCCAATGCCCTTAAGTTGGCTGCTTGTGTTGCAACCTCCATCTTTTTAATATTATTTAAAAATAAAAAATTATTACACGCATTAACCAAGCACCCACCAACACCCTGACCTTGAGCGAGTTCCGAGACCGACACTAAACCAATCACCCCAATTCCTTGAGTTATTCGAATTGTTATTAATCCTTTAATCTTATCGTCTGCATTAATAAAAACTTTGTCAGCAATATCTCTATTTAGTGAATTTCTTATCCATATTTTATATAAATTATGGAAATCTTTGGATGAAAAACCTTTGTCAAGATTAAAACGCGAATATAATCCGCTACTAATTGCCAGAGCGTCAATTGTTTCATTTGATTTTGAATAAGTAACATCTTGAATTAAACAATTGGTTTCTAATTCTTGCTGAACTTGCTTTGCTAAAATTATTTTTGTGTCAACCAATTTAGGCTTGTAGTTTTCTAACAAGGTTGTTTTATCATCAGCATTTTCAAAGACATAAATTAAATCATACTTTTCATGTTTTGCAAGTTTTAAATTATCTTCTAAATCTGCAACAGTCGAGTTTGAAAAAATAATTCTTCCTATTTTTTTGCTAAAAAAGGACGAGTCCCATTTTAAATATGTTATTCTTGGTAATTGCATTTACTTTCTATTATGTAATACGGTCTATGCTTTACTTTGTCAAATATTTTGCCAATATACAATCCTAAAACTCCTAATAACATCGTTATTAACCCACCGATGAACCACAAAGATAATATTAGAGTAGTAAAACCTAACACTTTAATATATCCAATAAAATATAATAGGAAATAAAAAAGAGCTACTATAAATGAAAGTGCTGCTAAAGTAAACCCCGCTTTTGCTGTTAAACGTAAAGGCTTATCTGAAAAAGCAATAATATTGTTTGTTGCCAATCTAAAAAGACTTCTAAAGTCGTAGTTTGAGCCTCCAACTTGTCTTGCATTGTGTTCAACGGGCATGTAATATTTTCGAAAGCCAACCCATTGTACCATAGTAGGGAAATATCTAATCTGGTCTTTCATATTTAATATTGCGTCAATAACCTTTCGATTATATATTCCAAAATTTGCTACTGTAGCATCTTGTTTCGTATCTGTTAAATAACTAAATAAAGCATAAAACATCCTAGAATTCATTTTTTTAAATAAGTGGTCTTGTCTGTTTAGCCTTTGTGCAAATACTGAATCGTAACCTTCTAAAGCTTTATTATACAAGTTGATAATTCCTTCTGGTCTGTCTTGAAGATCGCAGTCCATTACCACAATCCAATCTCCTTCTGCATAATCTAACCCAGCAGTAATAGCATAATGTTGTCCAAAATTACGACTTAGATTGATCCCCTTGACGCGGAAATCTTTAGAACATTCGTTTTCGATTTTTGTCCAAGAGTTGTCAGGAGAGGCATCATTAACAAGAATAATTTCGAAATTAGGCGTAATCTTGATTAAGTGTTTTTTTAATAAATAAACTAATTCTTCAATAGTATTTTCAGCTCGATAAATTGGCGATACTATTGATATAAGAGCTTGTTCTTCCATAATTAAAACTTAACAGTTACAATAATGCCAATGGCAATAATAATTAGACCTAATAACTTACCGATAGTAAAAGTTTCTCCCAATATAAAAACTCCGACTAAAAAAACTAATGCTGGAGCTAAGCTCATAAAAGGGTATGCATAAGTTATTTCAAATTTTGTCATTGCTGCCATCCAAAATACAGAAGCAACAAAAGCACTAAAAAAGCCAGATAATATGGCTCTATGTCAAATATAGTGGGTAATCAAATTTGAGTTTCCCACAAGTAAAGTAAATCATGTTTATAAAATTCTTTGTATTTCTATATCCTCTTGCTCTTTTTTTAGCAAGTTGAATTTTAGAAT
>JAQVPT010000004.1 GCA_028701945.1 Bacteroidales bacterium | reverse complement strand
CTTTTGTTGATATATTTCAACAAGTTCAGCCAATTTTTTAATTAAATATAATAATGAAAGAAGTATTTAAGCCAAAATTGTTTACCGTTTTAAAGAACGGATATTCAAAACAGATGTTCACAAAAGATTTGTTTGCGGGTATAATTGTCGGTATCGTGGCTTTACCATTAGCTATTGCTTTTGCAGTTGCATCAGGTGTTTCACCCGAAAAAGGAATAATTACTGCGATAATTGCAGGATTTATCATTTCTGCACTTGGAGGCAGTCGAGTCCAAATAGGGGGACCTACGGGAGCATTTATAATTATAGTTTATGGTATAGTAGCACAGTATGGTATTGGGGGCCTAATAATTTCGACTATTTTGGCAGGCATACTACTAATTATTTTTGGAGTATTAAAACTTGGTGCTCTTTTAAAATTTATTCCACATCCTTTAATTGTAGGATTTACCAGTGGAATCGCACTTGTAATATTTTCAACTCAAATAAAAGATGCCCTCGGACTCGATACAGGAGCTTTACCAGCTGATTTTATTGACAAGTGGGCGGTTTACTTTAAAAGTCTTAGCTCAATTAATTTTTGGGCTGTTGGAATTACCTTAAGCACAATTTTTATCTCACTATTTTTCCGAAAAATCACTACTAAAATACCTGGTACTTTTGTCGCAATAATTCTAATGACTGCTGTTGTGGCAATTTTTAAAATGCCAGTAACAACAATAGAAACCCTATTCGGAGATATCAAAGGAAGTTTTTCGTTTGAACTGCCCGACTTCGACTTCTCAAATATAAGTGTATATTTTGCCCCTGCTTTAACAATTGCTATTCTTGGAGCTATCGAATCACTATTATCTGCTGTTGTTGCAGATGGTATGATTGGTAGCAATCATCGAAGTAACACAGAGCTTATTGCACAAGGAATAGCTAACATTGTCACACCATTGTTTGGCGGAATTCCGGCAACAGGAGCAATTGCAAGAACGGCGACTAACATTAAAAATGGAGGACGGACTCCAGTTGCTGGTATAGTTCATTCATTAACACTTTTACTGATAATGCTTTTTCTTGGCTCTTATGCCAAACTAATTCCGATGTCGTGTCTAGCAGGTATTTTGATAATAGTAGCCTATAACATGAGTGAGTGGAGATCATTTAGATCTATACTTAGAGGATCAGCATTTGATATAATTATTTTATTAACCACATTTTTCTTAACAGTATTAGTCGATCTTAGCATAGCAATACAAATTGGAGTAGTACTTTCGGCAATTTTATTTATGAAACGAATGGCTGATAACGGACAGGCTATCCTTACTGATACCGATACCGAAATCGTAGAAAATTATGGGTCTTTACCTAAAGGTATCGAAGTATATGAAATTAGCGGGCCTTTCTTTTTTGGAGCAGCTAAACATTATGCCGAAATGCTAAAAAATCACTCCTCGGCAACAGAAGTTATTATTATCCGAATGAGACATGTCCCTTTTATTGATGCTACAGGAATACACAACTTTGATGCTGTTTTAAAACAACTAAAGTCATCAGATTTAAAAATTATTCTTTCTGGAGTTCAACCGAGTGTCAGAAAAGAACTTGATAACGCGAGAATAAGTTTTTTACTAGGCAAAGCAAATATATTTGACGATTTTAACGATGCATTGAAACATGCCGAAGAAACGATTGCTGCTGAAGGGTAGATTTTAGTTTAATAATCATGAAGTCATTTTCAACAATTATATTGCTCATACTATCAAACACTTTCATGACGCTTGCATGGTATGGACATTTAAAATTCAAGGAAATACCATGGTTAGCAAAGCTGTCTCTTGTGAGTGTAATTTTAATTAGTTGGGGAATAGCTTTATTTGAATATTTTTTTCAAGTTCCAGCAAATAAGATTGGCTATAAAGGTAATGGAGGTCCATTCTCTCTTGTTGAACTAAAAGTTATCCAAGAAGTAATAACATTAGTGGTTTTTGTTGGATTTTCGTTATTGTTTTTTAAAACTGAGCAATTTCGCACAAATCATTTAATTGGTTTTGTGTTTTTAATTTTAGCGGTTTACTTTATTTTTAAAAAATAGTAAAGGCTTTTAATTCGCAGAATTCTTTTTTCTTAAGTCGAGATACACAGGCAAATGGTCGCTATATCCTCCATGATATTTGAAACCGATATACGTTCTATTCACTCTTTTTCCAGGGTATTTGTCGTCGGGTTCAAGTAAAAAGTCGGCATCGTATATATGAGCATCTTCAAGGCTTGTAAAAATTGTGCTAGTAGTATCCAACATTCCGCCGCTAACAATCATTTGGTCAAGAATTCCCCATTGCCCGTTATATTTATGCGTGCCCAAATTCTTTACATTTTGCAGATAATATGATAAATTATACAAGCTTTTAGGTTTTATATCATCGAATTCGGTTTTAGCTTTAAGTTTTTCTAAAACACTCCTATCAGTTGGATAATCGTTTAAATCGCCCATGATAATTATATTTGCATTAGGATTAACTCTAAATATTGAATCTGTTTCTTTTCTTACAATGTTGGCTACGTGCATTCTTTTATCTTCAGTTTCCATTTGTCCTCCCCAACGAGATGGCCAGTGATTAACGAATAAATGGAGTGTATCATTTGTATTGGTAACTCCAGCTACATATAAAATATCTCGGGTTGGACCACCAGAAATAGATTTTGGCCACTCTACATTTATAGGTTTGTGTAATAATGGCGTGAAATATTCCTTTCGATAAAACATTCCCACATCAATACCTCTTCTATCAGGCGATTCATAATGAATAATCTCATAATCTGCTTTATATAATGGAGTATAATTTATAAGATCTTCTAGCACTTTGCGATTTTCAATCTCACTAAAACCGACGATTTGAGGTAAATCCCATCCACCAATACCAACGATCACTTTATAAATATTTGTAAGTTTCTCATTATACCTTCGTTTACTCCAAAACCTTGCACCATCGGGTAAAAATTCTTCATCTCTCTTTTCGGGGTCATCTTCAGTATCAAAAAGATTTTCGACATTATAGAACATTACCCTATATTCTACACGAGAAGAAATATTTTTATCATTCTCAGATGCTAAATCTTTATTGGTTTTACAAGAAAAAAATACCAAGGGAATAATAATTCCTAATAACACAATAATCTTCATATTAGTTTTCATACCAATGTTTTTTCCAAAAATAACAAAAATAAAGGAATAATTAGCAATACTATTCCTGCCTTTCATAAGCCCCGATATCAGGAGCATTATCAGATAACCGACTGTTTCCATCCTGATCGGTAGGTACAAGTTGACCTATTTCTGGTTTTCCTGTATCTTTAGCTGGTGATAAAGTATCCAAATGGTAATCATAAGGTTTACTAGTTTCAATAAACTTAGGATTTTCGTTCCAAATATTATCAATAAAATAATCAGACCCTTGTATATTTTCGTATTCTTTAGATTTTATCAGACAATTATCGAATCTAAAATTTGATTCCGCTCCTTCGGCAAGATCCAAAACAAACTCATCATCTCGTGCTCCATAAATAATGCAATTACCAAAATAAGCATCTTTAAGGTCTCTATATGACACCTCTGTCCCCGCACCAACATTATAAGTATAATAATTATTTATAATCAATTGAGGAGTCTGTCTATTGCCAATCCAATAATTAGCAAGAGTACAATGAATAAAAGAATAATCACCACCAATTAAACAAGCCACATTATACTGTCCACTATTTGCAAACACACAATTTTCTGCTTCGACGTGTGCACCGAGAGCATATAAGCCAATAATTTTTGAATTCTCTATATTTGTATTTTTCAGTATCACAGTTGGGACACCAGGAGTTACACATGAATCGACTTGTAAGCCAATTATACTATTCTTAATTTCAGCATAATTAAATTGGTTATACATAGACCCAGACATAAGATGGATTCCACCAAAAATGCCAGTTGTATTACCATAATTATCCTGTAAAAAAGCCCCCCATTGTCCTGCGGTTTCACTGTAATAATCTTCTAACCTATCTCCAGTAAACGTAACCAAATTTCCTAATTGTCCATTTACAATTAAACTGCCCTTTACAAATAAACTTGAGCCTCGATGAAAATAGACTTTAGCCCCTGCATTAACAGTTAAAGTAACCAATGTATCTACTAAAGCCGAATTATAAATCAAAACAGGTTTATCGGCATTCCACGTAGTGTCGTTTGAGATATATTTACCATTTATTAATGTAACATCCTGCCCAAAAGAGACCAGTTTAACATTTTGAGTATTACCATTTGAGACAAACATAATCGAATCTTCTTCAATCATTTCGTCACGATTGGGGTCGATTGTTACTTCAACAAATATAAAAATAGAATCTCCAGGGTAAAGCTCAATATCCGTTACAGTATTTGCGGAGACACCGTTTATATTTAGTCTATACTTTGAATTAGAGCCTTTAGACACAAATATTCTGTCGATTTTAATTGATTTTGAGCTATTGGCGTTCTTCACAACAAAATAATTTGTTGCACTTCCAATATTTGTAAAAATAGTATCGAACTGAACAGTGTCGGTAGAGAACACAAGTTTATCAGATGGGTCAGTTGTAAAAGCGTTTTTATCACATGAATTGAGCATAAGTAACCCTATGACGCTTACCAATAAAACTACAATACCTATTAATCTATTTATTTTCAACACAAATCTAATTTTATGATTAACGATAAAGCATTGCACTTATTACATTAAGAAACAGTTTTTTTAAATCAAATAGAGTCAAAATAACATTAACGCATTAGGGTAACCGTTCCGCTTTCAGAACGAGGTTTGCCACTAATGTCAAAAAATGAACAATACCAGTTGTACAAACCATTTGTCAAAATTGGGTCTCCTTTAACAGCACTCCCGTTATGTGTTCCATCCCACGCCATTCTGGTAGGATTTTCCACATTAAAAGAATTCGTTTCAAAGACTTTTATTCCAAATCTATCGTAAACTACAAAGTAAAACTGATTTGCATCAATTCCATGTCCAGTAACGTAAAACACATCATTTAGTCCATCACCATTAGGCGTAAAAGCTTCTGGGGCATAAAATGTAAATTCGTCATGTACTCTAATACGTTTATAAGCCGTGTCTTTACACTCATGTTGATTTTTAGCTATCAGCATAATCTCGTACTCCCCAATATCATTATAAAAGTGGACTTGAGGCATCCGTGTCCATAATGTAGAATTTCCGTCTCCAAAATCCCAGAAATATAAATCGCCACCTTCTGTATAGTTTACAAACTCAATCATTGGATTGAAAACAGAAACAAGCTCTGGTGTTCCAGCAAAATCAGCTCGAGGCTCTGGATAAATAGTTATCATATTTTCATAAGTCCTCACTCTTTTGCATCCCCATTCTGACCAAGCAGTTAGGGAGACATCATAAGTTCCTGTTGTGCTATAAGTATGCACAGGATATTTTAGTTCAGAGAATCCTCCGTCACCAAAATCCCACAAATATGTTTGTCCCTGTTCGGGAGTTGTCTCTGTAAATACAAACAAACTTGGAGGACAAGAGGCGGTTTTATCTGCATAAAATGAAACCTGCGGTTTTGGATGCACAGTTACATAAATAGAATCTTTATCGGTAGGTGATCCACAATCATCTGAAACTTCAAAAACATAATATCCAGTTACATTAGGATAGAAAGTACTAGGCATATTTACAATTCCATGATTAATCCGTTCAATTGTATAAGGACCTCCGTTACCACCTTCTATTTCCATTTCGACTTCCACAGTTTCTCCAATACATATATCTGCAGGGGCACTACCTATGCTTACAATATTTATGACCGGATTAACATTCACAATGATATTTTGTATTGGACCAAAACATCCCACATTATCCGTAGTGATTAATTGATAAGTGGTAGTAACATCTGGGCTTACAATAATCTCATTCCCGTACGATGTAGCTGCATCGCTTCCTATCCATACAAAATCGTAAGGCCCTGTACCACCAGTAGCATTTACAAAAGCACTAAAAGATTCTCCAATACAAATAGTACCTCCCCAAGCAGGAGTAACATATATAGCCTCTGGTTGAGCGACAAACGCAGAAGCAATATGCGAACAAGAATTTGCATCTGTAACAGTAACAGAGTGCATTCCAGCATAAGTAGCCAAAGAGTCTGCTGTACTACCATTAGTCCATTGATAATTATAGAATGACCCTTGTGCATCTATATAAGGAACACCGCCAACAACATCTACTTCAACAAAACCATCATTATACCCAAAACATGTTGCTGGGCCTGAAAACGTAGTTAAATAAATTGTATCAGGCTCTGTAATCTCAAAACTAGCTGAACTAAAACAACCATACATATCTGTAACAGTAACATCATAATCTCCAACACAAAGACCTTGCATAGTATTGGTAGGACTTAACCAGGAATATAAAAAATAAGATGCAGGAGTACTTCCAGTAATACCAAGTGTAACTTTTCCAGTACACTCGCCATGACATAAGACATCTTGTTTTACAACATCAATAACTATTGGTTGGCTTACAGTAACAGTTGTAGTTTGCGGCGTAAAAGTACAGCCATTAGCGTCCAATACAGTAACAGTATAAGTTGTTGTTTCTGTAGGACTTACAATTCGGTTATCAGTGTCCATTCCGGGTAAATCACTCCAATCATAAAGATAAGGCTGCACTCCACCAGTAGCATTAACATTTATATCAGCCTGCTCACCATAACATATAGCTTGATTAGGTGTTACAGAATATTTAAATTCGGGTGGGTTTTGGATTAAAACACTTGCACTTCCTGTACAACCGTAGGAATCTGTTGCAACCACAGAATAGTTTCCTGCCATAAGCTGCGTAATAGTTGCTGTAGGCATGATCCCATACCACATATACCCATAAGGTGCGGTACCACCAGTTGCAATAGCAGTTGCCCAAGCATCATTTTTATCGTGACAAGATATATCCTCATAATCAATTGTTACAGCAACTGCAGGAACAGCATCAACAGTAAAACTTCTAGAAGCAGAACAATCACTATAAGTATCAGTAACAGTAACAGCATAATTACCAGCACTTGATATTGTGATACCAGGATTAAACTGGGTTGTTGACCAGTTGTACTGATATGGACCTGTTCCAGAAATAAAGTTAACTCCAGCACTTACTGTACCGCCTACGCAGATAGTAGGTGAACAAACTACATTAAAATCAAGATTACCAACAATTATTGAAATGTCAGCAGTATTAGTACAAGATCCATAGCTTGCAGTACAAGAGTAATTATATCCACCCGCACCATTAAGCGTAATGCTTTGAGTAGTACTTGCAGCAGGATTATTCCATAAAAAATCGACATTTGCAGGGTTTGCCCCCATAACAAAAGTATTTAACGTAACCGAACCGGCACAACGATCGCCAGAGCTACCTATTGATACAACCAAATCGTTACTAGCAACAATATTAAAATTAATAATCGTATCCACACATGGTGCAGCATCACTAATTACTACGGAATACGATCCAGCAATAAGATTATTTATAGTTGCTCCTGTTTGGAGAGTATTCCAGGTTATTGTAGGATTACCCGAGCATGATGAATTTATTGTAATTGTTGCTGAGCCTCCTTGTCCACAAATATTGTCAACAGTCGTAAGGTTTGCAACTAAACCTGTGCCTTGCCCAAAAAGATTTACAGACAACACAGTTAAAAAGAAAATAGATATAATTACGAAAATTAACTTCCTCATACTATTATGTGTATTTTTTGCTATTAATTTAACAAAATTAAAAAATTACAATCAATTATAACGAAAAAAACAGAAAAAAACACATTTTAATAAACGATTCGGCTCATTTTAAACTGTTTTTCAATTCTTAGACTAAAAATTACGCATTCGGTTGTCTGTTGGCAGGTAGTATTTTTGATTTTTCACAACTGATATCAAAGAAAGCTCGATTCACTAGAAAAGAATAAAAACACAAATCGGGACAACAAAATTGAGACAAAAAGTATAGGATAAAAACAAAAAAACAGACTGCCATTTTCAGAAGCAGTCTGTGTATCATGAATTATTTTAAGACGTTTTTTTTACACCTTAATATTTAATATCCATTTCATCTATCAAATTTTTGGCACCAGCATATTTATCAATAATAAACAATGCGTATCTAACATCTAAGTTTATGCATCTTTGTAGATTTTCTTCAAAATCGATATCTCCTGACATTGCTTCGCTGTTTCCGTCAAAAGCAAGTCCGATAAGATGACCTTCAGCATTAATAACTGGAGAACCAGAGTTACCACCAGTAATATCATTATCAGTAATAAAGCATACTGGCAAATCTCCTTTTTCATTTGCATAACGGCCATAATCTTTGGAATGGTACAATTCCTTAAGTTTTTCAGGAACAACAAACTCAGTGGTAGTAGGATCTTCTTTTTCTATTACACCTTTAAGTGTTGTATAATAATCATAAGCGACAGCATCACGTGGGTCATATTTACCAACTTTTCCATAAGTAAGACGTATTGTTGAGTTTGCATCAGGATACATTAACTTATCAGCATTAATATACATCAATCCATCTGCAAAAACTCTACGACCTTCATCCAAACCGTCAGAACTCGACCAAAACAGGCTATTTATTTCTCGATACTTATTTAAAATAGATGTCCCTGCATTCAGCATCAAATCGTTTTGTAAAGTTTTAGATTTTGGGTTTTTCATAAACTCATTAAAAGATTCTTCCGTAGCAAAAATTGATTTCTCAAAAGCCTTGTCAACAAACTTTTTAAAATCTCCTTTATATTTTTTCTCAATTAATTGAAAAACATCTGGATGAAATTGTTTGTCGAGATTATTGTAAGTATATTTAAACAGTGCCACAAGAAGTCTCTTTTCTGTTTCGGCATTATAATTTTTATAAAAACCTTCTCCTGCTCCATTAATAGCATCAATATTTTTTTGTATTTTATCATCATCTTTCGAGTCTAATGCACTTATCAAACCCGAACATTGGTAGGCGAAATACGGCAACTCTGGTCCAGAAATAAGCCCTTCTATCATATACATTCGTGCAATTGCATAAGGCTGACGAGTTTGATATGCTTTTTCAATTAACTCAAGTGCTTTTCCATATTTTTCAGTTTTATTATTTTTAGCCCATTTAGAATATTGTTTTTCAATATCTTTTTTCCCCGCCATAGTATTAAGCTGTTTCAGAGCCTTATTTTGTTGTTCAGAATATTTCCAATAGTTAGAACAACTAGCATATTTTGAAGCATATTGAATTCTTACTTTTTGGCTAGATTTCATTTCTTCGCGTAAAATTTGAATTTTCACATCTCTGATTTCAAATCTTAATTTATTAGTAATATTCATTGTTTCTTCAAGACCAAACGATGTAAGATATCTGTTTGTAGTTCCAGGAAATCCTAATATCATAGCAAAATCATCATTTTTTACACCTTTTGCACTAACAGGAAGGAAATGTTTTGGTTTGAGAGGGATATTCTCTTCCGAATAAGTTGCAGGAGTTCCGTCAGCAGCAGTATAAATCCTAAACATTGAAAAGTCGCCGGTATGACGAGGCCACATCCAATTGTCTGTATCGCCACCAAATTTACCAATTGATGATGGAGGAGCTCCAACTAATCTAACGTCTTTATAAATTGTATATACAAAGAGAAAAAACTGATTATTATCAAACATATCAGCAACATAAGCAGCATATTGAGTATCCTTAGTAGATTCTGCAGCTATCTCTTTCGAAATCTCTTTAATTTTCGCTGCTCTGTCATCCTCTGACATATCTTCATTAAGCACAGCTAATACTTTATCTGTTACATCTTCCATTTTAAAAAGCACAGATGCTGTAATACCAGGATTTGTCAACTCCTGATCTTTTGAATATGCCCAAAAACCATCAGCTAAATAATCATGTTCAACTGTAGAATGAGTCTGTATCATTCCAAATCCACAATGATGATTTGTAAAAAACAAACCTTGGTCAGAAACTATCTCACCTGTACAAAAATGACGAAATGGCGAACCTTCGTTACCAAGTCCAACTATAGCATCCTTAATGCTCCCGTTATTTACGTTGTAGATGTCTTCGGGTGTAAGTTTAAATCCCATTTCCTTCATCTCCTCGTAATTCTTACCTAACATAGATAAAAGCCACATCCCCTCATCTGCACGGAGATTAAAATTAAAAAGAAGAGATAATCCTAATAAAATTGTTAAAAATCTTTTCATTATATAAGTATTTATTGATATTTGCGGAACAAAAATAATTTTATTATTTTGTAAAACATAATTTTTATGTTAATAAGTACTTAAAATTTACGCTAATAATACTCAATCTATGAAACTAAAAAAATTATATCTCATTACACACCTATCACTAGCATTCATAATCTTAACAAATGCACAAGTTAATGTGCCGATAACAAAAAGTGATCTTAGCGACATTACACGCGAACGAGAGTTTATTAAAACTATGAATATCCATCTCTCCCAAACATGGCTTTATATGGTAAAAGACAATACTATTTCGTCCAACAAAATACTAATATCAGAAATATCATATAATAGTGATGGCTTACCTCACAAGATGTCATTTTTTGACGAAAACAGAAAAATCAGTAATTTTACAGTTGTGAAATACAATAAGCAATTATTACCTTTTGAGGAAATTCGCTTTACTGCCGATTCATTACTTATTAATGGGATAATGTACGAATATGACGAAAATAACCTGTTAGACAAACAAATTAACTACAATAATAAAGCAGAGGTAATTTCAGTATTTATTCATAATAGAACAAATGACAGCATCTACATCAGCGACTACGACTCAAATAATAATCTAAAAGAGAAAAGCATTATTATACTTGAAAACCTTAATGGAATGAATTTAATTAAGAAAACCTTAAAACTTGACAATAATAATGTGCCTCTTCAAAAACAGGTTTTCGAATATGATGAAATGTCGGCTCTTCATAAAAAAACAATTTTTGAAAATGGCATAAACACAGGATATAAAGATTTTGTGTATAGCGAAGAAGGTGCCTTAATAAAATCTTCATTTTATACTGCTGACACAAAACTTATCAGCAGCACTTCATACGAATATGACCAATATGGAAATATCGACCGAATTATTGAGCGTGCCGAAAAAGACAATAATACCAAAGTGTTTATGATTAATTATCTCACAAAGACATCATCAGTCAAATAATGAATGATAAAACCAGTAAATATAACTAATCCCACTGCTAACAAACTTCTATTGTAACAAATAGAGTGTAAACTAAGGACTTGCAAACTCAATAAATATAAGATAATAACAAAGTATAATATTAAGATTATTTTATGCTAAGACTTAATGAATCCAATTATATAATTATTATATTGTCAAATAATAAAACGCTATTTAACTATAATTAAATATTTAATAATGAACACATTACGACGTCTTTTAATAATTTTGTTACTTTCAATTTTTGCTTTACCTCTATTTTCTACAGAATTACTTACAAAACTTGAATCACTTCCAGGAGTTGTGTATGTAGAAGAACTAAAAACGGGTGATTTTTTTACTGAAAAGTACCTCATCCTTTTTGAGCAATACTTAGACCCTTCGGTTCCCGAAGCCGGTAAATTTAGACAACGAGTTTTTCTTAGTCATAAATCGTATTCCGCTCCAGTAGTATATATTACAGAAGGATATAGTGCCACTTATGCAGAATCGGAAAATTACACCAATGAATTAAGTAAAATATTAGACGCCAATCAGATATGTGTTGAGCATCGATATTTTTCGGAGTCTGCTCCCGTAGATATTGATTGGTCGTATCTCACAACTAGCCTAGCGGCTGGAGACCATCACAATATTCTCACAACACTCAAAGAGCTATATCAAGGAAAATGGGTAAGTACAGGCATTAGTAAAGGAGGTGAAACATGTTTATTGTATCAGATGTATTATCCAAACGACGTTGATGCGACAGTTGCTTATGTTGCACCAGTTGCAACGGCTTTAGAAGACGGGAGACATGAGCCTTTTATTAATAATATCAGCACAAAAAAGGATAGAAAGAAAATAACTGATTTTCAAAAAGAAGCTCTCAAACGAAGATCAACAATATTTCCGATGTTCAATCAATTTATCCAATTAAGTAAACTTAGCTTCAGAATCCCCATTGAAGAAGTTTATGACTATTGCGTACTAGAATATCCGTTTGCATTCTGGCAGTGGATAGGAAACACTGATAAAATTCCATCTAAAAAAGAAACTGATACTAAGATATTTCAACACCTCATAACAGTTTCAGCACCCGACTATTTTTCAATTGAAGGCTCTGGCGACACTAAGCCATTTTATTATCAGGCAGCTAAAGAGCTAGGATATTATGGCTATCAAACCGAACATCTTAGCGGATTGCTGAAAATCAAATCTGCAAAAAATTATTTTAAACTGATTTTTTTAGGCAAAGACCTAAAAGTTGATTTTTACGCACAAACAGCTATAGATTTGCAGAAATTTTTACAAACAAAAGCAAAAAACACCATTCTGATATATGGGGAATTTGACCCTTGGACAGCAGCAGCACCAGACGTAAGCGAAAACCCAGAAGTTATTAAAATTGTCAAACCTAATGGAACACACGCAACACGAATAATGTCCTTACCAGAGAATGATAAAGAAATGGTACTCAAATCACTTAAAGCGTGGATGGAATAAATTGAAACTAAAATTGTAAAGCAATGGATCACTCAATTTATTACTGGTTTTATATCTTCAACACATACTCTTTTAATTAATACTTAGGGATTGTCAAACAAAAAAGTAATCATGCAAACATTCGCTATTACATTTTTGACTATTATTGCGTAATATTAATTTAAAAATATTTTTATGACAAACAATTTACTTTTATTAATTGCTGGATTAATGTTATTTATCGGCAATCTCAGTGCTCAGGTTATGTATTCGGATGATTTTGAATCATACACCGCAGGACAAGGTATCGCTTTACAAGAAGGAGATTTCTGGGATACATGGACAAGTAATCCAGGAAGTGCAGAAGACCCAACAGTTTCAGAATTATATGCGTTTTCAGGGACAAAATCTATTATGGTTTCTGGAACTAACGACGGCGTAATAGAATTTCCTGATTACACTACCGGACGTTATCGTATTGAATTCTATCTTTATGTTCCAGTAGGCAAACAGGCATACTGGAATATCATGCAAAACTTCAGCCCTTCTGGTATTGGCTTAGTCTGGGGAATGCAAGTGTTTTTACAGAACGGGATTATGACTATTGATGGAGACGGGGAAGCTGCTGCTTCTGTAGCATACACATCAGGAGAATGGATGAAAATTCAGCATTTTATTGATCTTAATAGCGACTGGGTTGACCTTTATGTTAACGATTCTTTAATTCATGCATACCAATGGAGCAAAGGCACATTCGACGACGGAACAGGTGTAAAAAAACTTGATGCTTTTGATTTTTTTGCTTGGGATGAAGGCGGTACTCCAGAATATTATATGGATAACTTTCTTATCGAAGAGGTAGAAACACCTGAGTCTCCAATGAATTTTGCATATATGCTAGAAAACGGTAACGATGTTGTTTTAACTTGGACAGAACCTACGGGAGAAACTCCTATCAATTATAGCATCGCTCGTAACGGTACCGTTATCGAAACAACAGATGAATTAAGTTTTACAGATTTAAATGTATATCCAAATTCTTATAACTACTCATTGTTAGCTTTTTACGGAACAGTTGCAGGATACTCGGCTCCTATACCACTTGAGGCTACGATTCCTGGTGGCAATGAAAGAAATTTCGTTACTTATGAGATATTCACTAGTGTAAATTGTATTCATTGCCCAAGGGCAGCTGATGCAATTGATCAAATCGTTGCAGATGGTAATAATGCTGTTGTAATGGAATATCATGGTAACCGGCTGGGAGCCGACCCTTTTACTACTGATATCACATCTTATCGTGAACAATTTTATACTTCTCTCTTTAATTCTGAAAACAATAGTTATGGCTATCCAACAACAATTACTAATGGGATTGCTAGCGTAGAAGGAGCTCTTCCAACTGTAGCTGAAATGAAAGCATATTATCAATACCACTATGATGCACAAATAGTTATTCCAGCAGTTTACACTATCGAAACCTCAATTCAGCAATTAACATCAGAGCCTTACTCGTTTAATCTTGATATTGATGTTACAGAAACATTCCCATATTTTAGTGATGAGACAAGATTATTTATTGCGTTAACAGAAACTAACATTGCCCATTCGTGGCAAACAGAAACTCACTGTAATTTTGTTGCTAGAGAAAACTTTCCTGACGAAACAGGAATACTTATGGATTTTTCTTCGGATGTTAACTACACAACAAACATAACTATTCCTGTTGACGCATCTTACGATGTTGACAACTGTTCTGTTATTGTTTTCTTACAAAATATGAATACAGGACATGTGCAACAAGTTTCTAAACAAGATTTATTTACATTATCAAATGTTGAAGCAGAAAACACATTTAATACTTTAGTATTTCCAAACCCTGCAAACAACATTCTGAATATAGTAGCCGACGAAAACATCAGTAATATTGAAGTTATTAATATGACAGGACAAATTGTTTCAAACATCAACTCAAATACAGAACATGTTAAGTTAGATGTTTCTAATTTTGCATCAGGAATTTATTTTGTAAAAGTTTACACTCAAACTGAAATTACAACACATAAAGTTACTGTTGAATAATAGAAGACAAGATTTAGTGCAAACACTAGAATATAATAAAAGCGTAAACTTAATTTACGCTTTTATTTTTATACAATATCACCTATACCAATATAATCTGAAGACTCAATAAATTTCCAGAATATTTATTCAACAATTTGATAAAACACTCCTCGCTCCTGTCTAATAGTTTTTATTTTATTATCAGCTTCAAGAACGTCAAGGTATTTATTTATCTCGTTTATATGCAATCCAAGAATTTTAACCATATCATCGAGCGTACATGGTCTTCGAGCAATCGTTCCAAGTATTGCAGATTCGGTGTCAGTTCGGTAGGCCTGAATATTTTTACGTTGTGCCGAAGCAGCAATAACCTTAGCCTCAGGATAATCTAACAACTGAATTATTCGTTGCATATCATCAGCACTAGCACTTGTTAAACCAGATATTGTTCCCGGACGGTCTAAAGTATTTAGCTGAACCAAATCGGGATTAATTTGACGAATAGCATCTTTTAAAGCTAAAATATCAACTTCATTATCGTTATATCCTGGTAATATAAAAATCTCTAGCCAAATTTTCCCTGTATATTCTTTAGTAAACTCAATAAGCCCATCTAAACATTTTTTTGCCGTTAAACCTTCTGCAGGTCTGTTTATCTTACTAAACGTTTCCTCCGTAACTGCGTCCAAAGATGGCAACACTAAATCGGCTTTTAGCAAAGCTTTACGAACATCCTTATTACTAAACATTGTCCCATTTGTAAGAACAGCAACAGGAATATTAGGTTTTGTTTCTTTCAAAAAATCAAGAACATCTCCAATTCTAATATTTAAAGTAGGCTCACCCGAACCTGAAAATGTAAAATAGTCTGGATCTGGATTATTAAGAAAATAATCATTCAACTCTGCAATTACTTTATCATATAATATATATTCATTAAGCTGAGTCGTTAATTTTGTAGTTTTTCCGACTTCGCAATAAACACAATCTAGAGAACACACTTTTTTAGGAACCATATCAATGCCAAGCGACATTCCTAGTCTGCGTGAAGGCACTGGTCCGAACAAATATTTGTACATAATCAAATTATTTTTGTGTAAAATTACAAAATATAATCTATATATTAAAAATGGATTAGTAATATTTAACAATAATAGAAACAGTACTTGCCTATGCATTTTTTTTTACTTTCAAACCTGATATTATCAACAGTCTTTAATCACTAATTTTTTTAATCAACAATTAGAATAAAAAAAAAGCTCTCCGCAATTTGCGAAGAGCCTTGATATATATAGGTACGTTGCTTCAGACCCAATAAAGAGGTCCTACTATCTTAAGTCATTTTACGGTTGAGCTTACATCATTCCGCCCATACCACCCATGCCACCCATACCTGGAGCACCCATTGGTGATGAGTTCTCCTCTGGTATATCAGCAATTACACATTCTGTACTCAATAGCATTCCTGCAATACTAGCAGCATTTTCGAGAGCAATACGTGCAACTTTTGTTGGGTCAATAACACCCGCTTCCATCAGATTTTCATAAACATCTGTACGTGCATTATATCCAAAATCTCCTTTTCCTTCTTTTACTTTTTGGGTAACAACAGAACCTTCTTTACCTGCATTTTCAGCAATTCTACGTAAAGGTTCTTCTAAAGCTCTAAGCACGATTGCGATACCTGTCGTTTCATCATCGTTATTCCCTTTAAGGTCTTTAATTTCCTGAATAGCACGAATATAAGCAACTCCACCACCTGGTATTATACCTTCTTCAACAGCCGCACGAGTAGCCGACAAAGCATCTTCGTATCTGTCTTTCTTTTCTTTCATTTCAACCTCGGTAACAGCACCAACATAAATTACAGCAACTCCACCAGCGAGTTTAGCAAGACGCTCTTGCAATTTTTCGCGGTCATAATCACTAGTCGTAACCTCTATTTGCTTTTTAATTTGTGCAACACGTGCTTCAATTTGTTCTTTACTTCCAGCACCGCCAACAACTGTTGTGTTTTCTTTATCAATAACGATTTTTTCGGCTCTACCGAGTTGAGAAATATTTGCATTCTCAAGTTTTAAACCTCTTTCCTCGGAAATAACTTCGCCACCAGTTAATATTGCTATATCTTGCAACATTTCTTTTCTTCTATCTCCAAATCCAGGAGCTTTAACCGCAGCAATTTTAAGTGTTCCTCTTAATCTATTTACAACTAAAGTAGCAAGAGCTTCGCCCTCAACATCTTCGGCGATTATTAGAAGAGGATGACCGTCTTGTGCAACAGGTTCAAGAACTGGCAACAAGTCTTTCATTGAGGAAACTTTTTTATCCGTAATCAAAATATACGGAGATTCTAAAACTGTTTCCATTTTATCACTATCAGTAACAAAATAAGGAGATATATAGCCTCTATCGAATTGCATACCTTCAACCACTTTCACTTCGGTTGCAGTACCTTTAGCCTCTTCGATAGTAATAACGCCTTCTTTTTTTACTTTTTCCATTGCAAGGGCGATGTCTTTACCAATAGCAAATTCATTATTTGCAGAAATTGTAGCTACTTGCTCAATTTTTTTAATATCATCACCAACTTGTTGGCTAGACTTCTGTAATTGTTCAATAACTTTTGCGACTGCTTTGTCGATACCTCTTTTCAAATCCATAGGATTTGCACCGGCAGTAACATTTTTTAATCCAACGTTAATGATCGACTGTGCAAGTACTGTAGCGGTTGTTGTGCCGTCTCCAGCATCGTCATTTGTTTTAGATGCTACTTCTTTTACCATCTGAGCTCCCATATTCATCAAAGCATCTTCAAGCTCTATTTCTTTAGCGACAGTTACTCCATCTTTAGTAATTTGTGGAGCTCCAAACTTTTTTTCTATTACAACATTTCTTCCTTTGGGACCTAATGTAATTTTCACTGCATCTGCCAAGGCATCAACACCTTGTTTTAACAAATTTCTTGACTCGATGCCAAATTTTATTTCTTTAGCCATAATTTTATTTCTTTTACAATTTTACCAATACTATTCTCCAACCACTAACAAAATATCACTTTGATTCATGATAAGATAATCATTATCATCAATTTTGATTTCAGTGCCGCTATATTTGCCGTAAAGAACGACATCTCCCACTTTAACTTCCATAGGCTCATCAGCCTTTTGATTTCCAACAGCGACAATTTTACCTTTTTGTGGTTTTTCTTGTGCAGAATCAGGAATTATAATCCCACTTGAAGTTTTTTGTTCAGCTTCTTGAGGCTGAATCATTACTTTTCCTGACATTGGTCTTCCAATTTTAGCCATAATTTTATCTTTTTTTAATGTTTAACATAAATAAAAATCAACGCTGTCTGTTTTGCCAAAACTATGCCAGCATGTGAAAACTGACAAAAATGGGCATAACAAACAGCGTCTCAATTAATAGTATGTCAAAATGTCTTATTTCAGAAATTTAAAGTCTTGACCTAAGTAATATGCATTTGTACCAAGAGCTTCCTCAATTCTAAGCAGTTGATTATATTTTGCAACTCTATCACTACGCGAAGCAGAACCAGTTTTGATTAATCCTGTATTTAATGCTACAGCAAGATCAGCAATAAAGACATCTTCGGTTTCTCCTGAGCGGTGACTAATCACAGATGTATAAGAGTTTTTATGAGCCAAGTTTACTGCGTCAATAGTTTCTGTAACAGTTCCTATCTGATTAAGTTTTATTAATATTGAGTTTGCTATTCCTTTTTGGATACCCTTAGTGAGTCGGTCAACGTTTGTTACAAAAAGGTCATCACCAACAATTTGCACTTTTTTGCCTATCTTATCGGTCAATTCTTTCCAACCATCCCAATCATCTTCAGCAAGTCCGTCTTCAATTGATAAAATAGGATATTTAGATGACCAATCTTTCCAATAATTAACAAGGTCAGAAGATGTCATTTCTTTGCCGTTAGATTCAAATTTATATATTTTTTTATCTTTATCATAAAACTCAGAAGCTGCTGCATCAAGAGAGATATAAACATCTTTACCTGGTTTGTATCCAGCTTTTTCGATAGCTTTTAAAACAAACTCAATAGCCTCTTCGTTTGAATTTAAGTTTGGAGCAAAACCTCCTTCATCACCAACGTTTGTAGAGTGCCCAGATTTTTTCAAAACATCTTTTAAATTGTGAAAAATTTCTGTTCCCATTCTAAGAGCTTCGCTAAATGTAGGAGCTCCAACAGGCATAACCATAAATTCTTGAATGTCTATTTTATTATCAGCATGCGAACCACCATTAAGAATATTCAACATTGGAATTGGCAATGTGCGTGCATTTACGCCACCAAGATAACTATACAATGCCATTCCGTGTTCTTTTGCGGCAGCTTGAGCACATGCCATAGACACGGCAAGAATTGCATTAGCACCAAGTTCTCCTTTATTAGGAGTCCCGTCAAGCTTAATCATAGCAGTATCAATACCCATCTGATCATCTACATAAAATCCTTTTAGATTCTCATTTATTGTATTATTAACGTTATAAACAGCTTGTTTCACACCCTTGCCCATAAAACGGCTTTTATCTCCGTCTCGCAATTCAACAGCTTCGTGAGAGCCTGTTGACGCACCACTTGGTACGGCACCACGACCAATAACACCTTCTGTTGTATAAACTTCAACTTCAATTGTTGGATTTCCTCTTGAATCCAAGATTTGTCTCGCATGAATATTTGCAATTTGTCCCATAATGATTTATATTAATATTATTATTTTTTCAAATATACAAAAAAAAGGAGATAATAACTACCCCCTTTTTTAATGTTTTTTTAATGTTTTATTATTTACCGTCTTTATTTTTGTCTTCTTCCGCTTCATCAGTGTTTTCAACCTCATTAGCTACATTTTCGACAGCTTCGGCAATCTCTTCGATCTTTTCTTCGACAGTCTCGACCACGTCTATAACATTTTCTACTACTTCCTCAACTTTGTCTTGAACAGTCTTTTCTGTTTTTTCAACTGCATCAACAACATCTTCTACTATTTCTTTAGTATCCACAGCAGTTTCTGAAGCTTGATTCGATGTGGTTTTTGATCTACGCGAACGACGGCTAGCTTTCTTCTTACTATCTTTTGCCTCAAGCATAGCAGCGTTATAGTCAACCAACTCAATGATACACATTTCTGCGTTATCACCCAATCTGGAACCTGTTCTTAAAATACGAGTATATCCACCTGGTCTATCACCAACTTTTACAACAACTTCACGAAACAACTCAGCAACAGCTGTTTTATCTTCTAGACAACTAAAAACGATTCTACGACTGTGAGTAGTATCATTTTTTGCTTTAGTTATTAGAGGCTCAACATATTTCTTAAGAGCTTTAGCTTTAGCCACAGTAGTGGTAATACGTTTGTGCATAATCAGCGAGGACGACATGTTTGACAACATAGCTTTTCTATGTGAGCTAGTTCTTCCTAAATGATTTATTGATTTGTTATGTCTCATTTCTTACAATATTATTCCTTATCCAACTTATATTTTGATATATCCATTCCAAAATTTAGATTTTTAATATCTAAAAGGTTCTCTAACTCAGTTAAAGATTTTTTTCCAAAGTTTCTAAATTTCAGCAAATCTGTTTTATTAAATTGTACTAAATCGCCAAGAGTATCTACTTCGGCAGCCTTTAGGCAATTAAGAGCACGAACTGATAGGTCAAGATCTACCAATTTAGTTTTAAGCAACTGACGCATTCTGAGCACCTCCTCATCAAACTCATCATTTTCATGTTTATCATCACTATCAAGTGTGATTTTTTCATCTGAAAACAACATAAAGTGATGTATCAATATTTTAGCAGCTTCTTTAAGAGCATCCTTAGGAAAAACAGAACCATCGGTATCAATTTCGATAATCAGTTTTTCATAATCGGTTTTTTGCTCCACACGCATATTTTCGATAAAATACTTCACATTGCGAATAGGCGTAAAAATAGACCCAATAGGAATAACTCCAATAACATCGTCAATAGGTCTGTTTTCCTCGGGTGGAACATATCCACGACCTTTGATAACATTAAACTCCATTCTCAGATTAACATCAGAGTTCATTCTACAGATTAATAAATCTGGATTTAAGATTTTAAAGCCAGACAGGAATTTACCTATATCACCCGCTCTAAATTCATCTTGTCCAGAGATAGTAACAGTTACATTTTCCTGATTTACATCTTCGATTTGCTGTTTAAACCTGATCTGCTTAAGCTGAAGAATTATCTCTGTAACATCCTCCATTACACCATGTATTGTAGAGAACTCATGATCAACACCTTCTATTTTCACAGAAGAGATCGCAAAGCCTTCTAGTGAAGACAATAAAATTCTCCTCAGAGCATTACCAATGGTAATACCATAACCCGGTTCCAGCGGACGAAATTCAAATTTACCATGAAAATCATCGGCTTCGAGCATTATTACTTTGTCAGGTTTTTGAAACGCTAAAATTGCCATTTAATTATCTTTTATTTTGAATACAATTCAACTATTAACTGCTCTTTAATATTTTCCGGAATGTCTTCTCTTTCTGGGATAGACATAAATTTACCGGCCATATTTTCTTGATCCCATTCAATCCAGTGATATTTACTGTGATTAAAACCATTGAGCGAGTTAGTAACTATTTCGAGTGATTTTGATTTTTCACGAATACCAACAATATCGCCAGGTTTAACACAAGCAGAAGGGATATTACAAATAGCACCATTAACGAGTATATGTCTATGGGTTACCATTTGACGTGCGGATGCTCTTGTAGGAGCAACACCTAATCTATAAACCAAATTATCAAGTCTAGTTTCCAGCATTTGTAATAAAACAACACCAGTTACACCACCAGCTGCGGTGGCCTTTGCAAAAATATTTCTAAATTGTTTTTCAAGAATTCCGTAAGTATATTTAGCTTTTTGTTTTTCTTTAAGCTGAATACCATACTCAGAAGTCTTTCTTCTTTTCTTAGTTAATCCATGAAATCCAGGGGGATAATTCTTTTTATCTAGAACTTTATCCGGTCCAAAAATTGGCTCACCAAATTTTCGTGCGATTCTTGTTTGTGGTCCTCTATATCTTGCCATTATTATTATCTTTAATATTGAATATTAAACTCTTCTTCTCTTCGATGGGCGACAACCATTATGTGGCAATGGTGTAACGTCAACTATTTCAGTAACCTCAATTCCGATGTTATGGAGTGTTCTGATAGCAGATTCTCTACCAGCACCAGGGCCTTTTACGAATGCTTTCACTTTACGTAAACCAAAATCAAAAGCTTTCTTACCACAATCTTCAGCAGCCATTTGTCCTGCATAAGGAGTATTTTTCTTACTTCCTCTAAAACCATTTTTTCCAGAAGACGACCATGAAATAACCTGACCATCATTGTTTGTTAATGTAACGATAATATTATTAAACGAAGTATGTATGTGAACCTGGCCTGTAGGTTCAACTTTTACAACGCGTTTTTTTGTTACTTTTGCTTTCTTAGCCATATCTCAATTATTTCTTTTTGTTGGCAATAGTTTTCTTTTTACCTCTACGAGTTCTCGCATTATTTTTGGTTTTTTGACCTCTCAAAGGAAGACCAATACGATGACGAATTCCACGGTAGCAACCGATATCCTGTAAACGTTTAATGTTTAACTGAACTTCGGATCTCAATTCTCCTTCAAGACGAAATTTTCCAACTGCCAGACGAATTACAGATATCTGCTCATCATCCCAGTCTTTAGCCTTGATATTAATATCAACACCAGCCTCCTGCAAAATCTTAGTAGCTCTGCTACGTCCAATCCCGTAGATGTAGGTAAGCGCTATTTCACCACGCTTATTGTTAGGTATATCTACACCCGCTATTCTTGCCATATTCTTACGTTATTTTTAATTAATATTAACTTATTTTAACCTTGACGCTGTTTGAATTTAGGGTTTTTTTTGTTTATCACATAAAGCACCCCTTTTCTTTTCACAATTTTACAATCGTCACTTCTTTTCTTTACAGATGTTCTTACTTTCATTTTTAGATTCTTTAATTATTTGTACCTGTATGTAATACGACCTTTTGTTAAATCGTAAGGCGACATTTCTAGTTTAACTTTATCTCCGGGCAATATTCGAATATAATGCATCCGCATTTTACCAGAGATATGAGCAATAATAGTGTGCCCGTTCTCAAGTTCAACACGAAACATTGCATTTGATAATGCCTCAATTATTGTTCCGTCTAATTCTATAGAAGCTTGTTTAGCCATAAATTCACTTAATCCTTAATCTTTAATTATTTAAAACCTCTTCAATTAAACTAAAATCAGATAAAATATCTGCTTCGCCTTTCGTGATAGCAATAGTATGCTCAAAGTGAGCAGACGGCTTACCATCTTTTGTTTTGATTGTCCATAAATCTGCTTCTTGATAAATCTCTTTCCGCCCCATATTAATCATCGGCTCTATGGCAATCGTCATATTCTCTGTCAATTTCAATCCTTTGCCTTTTCTTCCATAATTAGGAACTTCTGGTTCTTCATGCAAATTTTTTCCTATACCATGTCCGACTAATTCTCTAACAACCGAATAACCATGTGACTCAGCATGTTTTTGAATTGCATATCCTACATCACCCAATCTGTTTCCTGCTACTGCTTGTTCAATTCCTTTGTATAAACTTTCTTTAGTACACACCAACAAAGCTTTAACATCTTCATTTACTTCACCAACTTCAAAAGTATAGCAAGAATCACCATGGTATCCATCAACTATTGCTCCGCAATCAATCGAAACAATGTCTCCAGATTTTAGCTGATTTCCTTTTGGGATTCCATGAACTACAACATCATTTATCGAAATACATAATGTATTAGGAAAACCGTTGTAATTTAAAAAACCAGGAACACCTCCATTATCTCTAATGAACATCTCAGCTAATTTGTCTAATTTAAGAGTTGATACGCCTTCAACAATCTCAGCCGCCAACATTGCATGTGTTCTCGACACCAGCAAATTACTCTGACGCAATAATTCAATCTCTTCTTTCGACTTAATAAATATCATCAAATAACATATTTTAAATTGCAGAAGCAGAACCTCTACCTTTAATTCTTCCACTTTTTGTTAATCCGTCGTAATGACGCATTAACAAATGACTTTCAATTTGCTGCAAAGTATCAAGCACAACACCTACAAGTATTAATAGAGATGTTCCACCAAAAAACTGAGCAAATTGACCGTTTACACCTGCCAACATAACTAACGAAGGCAATATAGCAATAAAAGCTAAGAAAACAGAGCCTGGGAGTGTAATTCTTGACATTATATTATCAAGAAACTCAACTGTTTTTTTACCAGGCTTTATACCTGGAATAAATCCTCCATTTTTCTTCATATCATCAGCCATTTGGGCAGGATTTATTGTAACTGCAGTATAAAAGTAAGTAAATACAATTATTAAAATTGCAAATGTAAAGTTATACCAAAAACCGGTATAGTTTGCAAATGCAGCAGCAAAAGACCCCATACTTTCACCTCCAAATCCAGCAAGCATCATAGGCACAAACATCAAAGCTTGAGCAAAAATGATAGGCATTACACCAGCCGCATTAACTTTAAGAGGTATATATTGTCTAACCCCACCATATTGTTTGTTTCCTACAACTCGTTTTGCATACTGTACAGGTATTCTACGAACAGCCTGAACAAGTGCTATTGACACCATAAAGATAACGAATAGTACGACAATTTCAAGTAATAAGAGAATTAATCCACCTCCAATTTCTTCAAATCTTGTGATAGCTTCACCAAGAAAAGCATATGGTAAACGAGCTATAATACCAATCATAATAATCAGTGAAATTCCGTTTCCAATACCCCTATCAGTAATTTTCTCACCCAACCACATAACGAACATTGTTCCAGCAGTAAGTATCAAAACCGAAGAAATTGTAAAGAATGTCCCTGTCAATACAAAAGCCTGCGGCATAAGTTGAGCATGTAAATTTGCAACATACGTTGGTGCCTGAAGCAACAAAATTGCTATGGTTAAATAGCGGGTAATCTGGTTAATCTTCTTTCTACCACTCTCACCTTCTCTCTGTAATCTTTGGAAATAAGGAACTGCAATTCCTAATAACTGCACAACAATACTCGCAGAAATATACGGCATAATACCGAGAGCAAATATTGAAGCATTAGAAAAAGCACCGCCTGAGAACATATCTAACAGGCTTAAAACACCTGTAGCAGTTTGACTTTGAAGACCACCTAACTGGTTTGGGTCAATGCCTGGCAATACGATATGTGCACCCAACCTATAAATGAGTATATAGCCTAAAGTTAGAAGAATTCTGTGTCGCAGATCTTCAATCTTATAAATGTTCTTTATGGTTTCTATAAATCTTTTCATTTATTACAATTTTTCGACGTTTCCACCTGCAGCCTCAATTTTCTCAATTGCTGTTTTCGAGAAAGCATGAGCTTTTACACTAAGTTTTGCTGTTAACTCACCATTACCTAAAATCTTAACCAAATCATTTTTGCCCATTAGTCCATTTTCGATAAGAGTATCAACATTAATTATCTCGAGTTTTTTGTTTTCTGCTAAAATTTGTAGGCTAGCAACATTTATACCTTTATACTCGACTCTGTTTCTGTTTTTGAATCCAAATTTAGGCGAAGTTCTTTGTAAAGGCATTTGGCCTCCTTCAAAACCGATTTTTCTTTTATAACCAGATCTGGATTTTGCACCTTTATGCCCTCTGGTAGAAGTACCACCACGACCAGATCCTTGACCTCTACCTATTCTTTTCCTATTTTTAACAGATCCTTCTGCCGGTTTTAAACAACTTAAATCCATAATTTATTTCGTTTAATATTATTTATATATCTTCTGTTTTTACTAAGTGCAGTACTTTATTAACCATTCCTAAGACCTGAGGTGTAGCCTCAAGTTCAACAGGATTGTGTAATTTTTTAATGCCAAGAGCTTCCAAAGTTCTTTTTTGACGTTGCGTACTGCCAATTTTACTTTTAACCTGAGTTATTTTTATTTTTGTCATAACAAACTTTTTATCCGTTAAATACTTTATCAAGGTTTACCTGTCTTTGATAAGCAATATCGTTAGCATCTCTCAATTCAGTTAATGCTTCAATAGTAGCTTTAACAAGGTTGTGAGGATTTGAGGATCCTTTAGATTTTGCTAATATATCAGTAATCCCTGCACTTTCAAGAACAGCACGCATAGCACCACCGGCTTTAACACCAGTACCCGAAGCAGCTGGTTTTAACCAAACTTTAGCTCCACCATATTTTGCACTTTGTTCGTGAGGGATAGTTCCCTTGTGCACTGGCACTTGTAGTAAGTTTTTCTTAGCTTCTTCTACGCCTTTACCAATTGCAGTTGTAACCTCACCTGCTTTACCAAGGCCGTATCCTACTATTCCATTTTCGTCTCCAACAACTACAATTGCCGAAAAAGTAAAAGTTCGTCCACCCTTGGTAACTTTCGTAACTCTCTGGATGCTAACTAACCTGTCTTTTAATTCCAGATCACTGGTTTTTATTCTTCTGATGTTATTTGACATATCTTTTTAGAGTTTAAGTCCGCCTTCTCGTGCACCATCTGCCAAAGCTTTCACTTTACCATGATACAGATAGCCGTTTCTATCAAAAATTACTTCATTAATACCTGCTTCTAAAGCCATTTTAGCGGCCATTTTACCGACCATTGCAGCTTTTTCAGATTTTGTTCCTTTAAGCGTCTCAATATCTTTATTTTTTGAACTTGCAGAAACTAGAGTTCTAGCCTGAGCATCATCAATAATCTGAACACTAATCTGCTTGTTGCTGCGATATACAGACATTCGAGGTTTTTCGAGTGACCCGAAAATATTTTTTCGAATTCTGCGTTTTATCTTCTTTCTTCTTTCAATTTTAGATAAAGCCATTTTACTGATTTTTACAAATTAAACTTTAGCTGATTTACCAGCTTTTCTACGTAATTCTTCACCTACAAACTTAATACCTTTTCCTTTATAGGGTTCGGGTGGACGTAATGAACGAAGTTTTGCTGCAACTTGTCCAACGAGTTGTTTGTCGATACCTTTAAAAATTACGGTAGAGTTACCACGTTTTTCACTCTTAACCTCAACATTAATTTCAGTTGGTAACTCGAACAAAATACTATGCGAATAACCTAAAGCTAGGTCCAACATTTGACCAGTGCACTCAGCTTTATAGCCAACACCGATAAGTTCTTGCTGTGTTTCAAAACCCTCCGAAACCCCAGTAACCATGTTTGAGATAAGTGATCTATACAATCCGTGTTTAGCCCTATGTTCTTTTTCATCAGTTTTTCTTGAAACGATGATTTCTGAACCTTCTACAGCAACAGAAATAGCATTATCAACCTGCTGACTTAACTCACCAAGCGGTCCTTTAACAGTAACCAAATTATCTGCATTTACAATAACTGTAACTTTTTCGGGTAATTTCACGGGTAATTTACCAATTCGAGACATTCTTTAATAGTTTAATAGATGTAACATAAAACTTCACCACCGACTTTTTCTCTACGAGCCTCTTTATCGGTCATGACACCCTTATTTGTGGACAAAACAGCTACACCTAAACCATTCAATACTCGTGGAATGTTATCAGTATTTACATATTTTCTCAAACCGGGTTTACTAATTCTCTCTAACTTTTTAATCGCAGATACCTTAGTTACAGGATGATACTTAAGAGCTATCTTAATATTTCCCTGATAACCGATATCCTCGAATTTGTAATTCAAAATATAACCTTTTTCGAAAATAACTTTAGTCATTTCACGCTTAAGGTTAGAACCAGGAATTTCGACAACTTTATGCCCTGCCATAATGGCATTTCTAATTCTGGTCAAATAATCTGCAATAGGATCAGTCATTATTCAATTAAATTTAAATTATTACCAACTTGCTTTTTTAACTCCAGGGATAAGACCGTACGATGCCATTTCGCGAAATGCGATACGACTAACACCAAACTGTCTCATAAAACCTTTAGGTCTTCCTGATTGACTGCAACGATTATGCAATCTAACTTTAGAAGAATTTCTAGGTAAATTGTGCAGTGCTTCAAAATTCCCCTCTGCTTTAAGCTTCTCTCTTTTTGCCGCGTATTTTTCTACTAATTTTAATCTTTTTACCTCGCGGGCTTTCATTGATTCTTTAGCCATATTAGCTCTTTTTTAGATTTTTAAATGGAAAACCAAAATTTTTGAGCAAAGCATAACCTTCCTCATCAGTATTAGCCGAAGTAACAAATGTAATATCCATACCGAGAATTCTGTTTATCTTATCGATGTCGATTTCTGGGAATATTATTTGTTCACTAATTCCAAGTGTGTAATTTCCTTGGCCATCAAATTTATAATTAACTCCTCGAAAGTCTCTGATACGTGGCAATGCAACAGCAATAAGTCTTTCCAGAAATTCGTACATTTTTTCTCTTCTCAAAGTTACTCTAACGCCAATAGGCATTTTTTTACGCAATTTAAAGTTAGAAATGTCCTTTTTCGACATTGTAGAAACAGCTTTTTGCCCTGTTATAGTTGTCAACTCATTAATAGCGACATCAATAAGTTTTTTATCGGCAATAGCTTGACCTAAACCTTGATTAATTACAATTTTTTCTAATTTCGGTACCTGCATAACAGTAGAGTAACCGAATTCTTTCATCAGATTAGGAACAATCTGCTCCCTATACTGAGTTTTTAATGTTGGAATATACTTATCCATTATTTAATTTCCTCCCCAGATTTTTTAGAATAACGAACTAATTTGCCTTCAGCGTTCTTTTTACGTCCAATGCGAGTAGGTTTCCCAGTTTTAGGATCAACTATCATAAGATTAGAAATATGAACGGCAGCTTCTTTTTTAAGAATTCCCCCTTGAGGATTCTCAGCATTTGGTTTTTGATGTTTAGAAATAATATTAACGCCTTCGACAATTGCTCTATCTTTTTTGCGTATTATTTCGAGAACTCTACCTTGCTTACCTCTAGATTCACCAGCATTAACATAAACGGTGTCTCCTTTTTTTACATGAAATTTTTTAGTCATGACAAATAATTTTTATAACACTTCTGGTGCCAATGATACAATCTTCATATATTGTTTTTCTCGAAGCTCTCTAGCAACGGGACCGAATATACGGGTTCCTCTCAATTCACCTGTGGCAGTTAGTAAAACACAAGCGTTATCATCAAACCTGATATATGAACCATCTTGTCGTCTGATCTCCTTTTTAACTCTAACAACAACTGCTTTTGCAACTGCACCTTTTTTTATTTCGCCTCCTGGTAAAGCACTTTTGATAGCTACAACTATCTGATCACCGATAGAAGCATACCTTCTGCCAGTACCTCCAAGTACACGAATACAAAGCACTTCTTTTGCCCCACTATTGTCTGCAACATTTAATCTGCTTTCTTGTTGTATCATGACTATTTAACTTTTTCAATTATGTTTACTAATCTCCAATTTTTGTTTTTACTCAACGGACGAGTTTCCATTATCTGAACTAAATCACCGATATCACAGGTATTAGTTTCGTCGTGAGCTACAAACTTTTTGGTTTTATTTACGAACTTCCCGTATTTGGGATGCTTTTCTTTACGTTTTACAGCAACTACAATAGATTTGTCCATTTTATTACTGACAACTATCCCTATACGTTCTTTTCTTAAGTTTCTGTTTTCCATAATCGGCTTTATTTATTCTCTGTTAATTCTCTCTTACGAAGCTCAGTTTTAAGCCTTGCAATAACTCTTCTCACTTCTTTTATCCGCAGTGGATTTTCAAGTGGTGAGACAGCGTGATTCATTCTTAATTTATTAAGATTAATCTTTTCGCTATCTATCCTTTCTGCGATTTCTTTTGTGGTTAAACCAATAATTTCTTTGTTTTTCATGAACTCTAAATATTATTCATTAAAATCATAATCGTGACGAACGACAAACTTTGTTTTAATCGGAAGTTTTTGAGCAGCAAGTCTCAAAGCTTCTTTTGCAAGATCAAAAGGTATTCCTTCTGCCTCAAACAAAATTCTCCCCGGCGTAACTCTAGCAACAAATCCCTCAGGAGCTCCTTTACCTTTACCCATACGAACTTCGGCAGGCTTTTTAGTAATCGGCTTGTCAGGAAAAATTCTTATCCAAATTTGTCCTTGACGTTGCATTTTTCTAGTAACAGCAATACGAGCTGCTTCTATTTGTCTTCCTGTTATCCACGAAGTCTCTAAGGCTTTAATACCAAATGAACCAAATGCAATCTGATTACCACGATTTGCATTTCCTTTCATTCTACCTTTTTGTTGTCTTCTGAATTTAGTTTTCTTTGGCTGTAACATAGCTCTAATTTATCAGATTTTACTTCCTTCTTTTTCTATTCCCGGTATTAGGTTGATTTCCTCTTCCTTGTACTTTTTTTCCTACATTTGGAGACAAATCCCTTTTACCATACACTTCACCTCTGCATATCCATACTTTAACTCCAACCAAACCAGTTTTTGTTAAAGCCGGAACCAATGCGTAATCGATATCAGCTCTCAAAGTATGAAGAGGAGTTCTTCCTTCTTTATACATTTCGCTACGTGCCATTTCTGCCCCGTTTAAACGACCTGAAATCTGAATCTTAATTCCCTCTGCTCCCATTCGCATTGTAGAAGCTATTGCCATTTTGACTGCTCTACGATATGCGATTTTACCTTCTATCTGGCGGGCTACGTTAGCAGCGACCAATTCGGCTTCGAGTTCCGGTCTTTTAATTTCGAAAATGTTTATTTGAACATCCTTATTTGTAATCTTTTTTAATTCTTCACGAAGTCTGTCAACTTCATCGCCACCTTTACCAATAACAAAACCCGGACGGGCAGTATTAATTGTAATAGTGATCATTTTTAAAGATCTCTCTATAATTATTTTCGAAACGCTGGCTTTATCAAGTCTAGCACTAAGGTATCTACGAATACTTGCGTCTTCGGCTAATTTATCGGCATATTTTTTTCCGCCATACCAGTTAGAATCCCATCCTTTGATAATACCTAATCTGTTACTTATTGGATTACACTTTTGTCCCATGAAATTATGCGTTTTCGTTTACTACTTCTTTTTCTATTTTACTATCTACCACTAAAGTAACATGGTTTGAACGCTTTCTGACACGATAAGCTCTACCCTGCGGTGCCGGTTTAATCCGTTTTAACACCCTACCCGAATCAACAAAGACCTCTTTAACGTACAAACTAGCATCTTCCATGCGTAGATTTGAGTTTTTTCCTTGCCAATTCGAAACGGCTGAAAGCAAAAGCTTTTCGATATCGCGTGCTGCAACTTTAGGAGAATATTTAAGAATGTCTAAAGCTTTGTCAACTTCAACACCTCTAACTTGATCTGCTACGAGTCTCATTTTTCGAGGAGAACTCGGACAGTTACGAAGTATAGCGAAGCTCCTTTTCTTATTTTCTTCTTTTCTATTCTCTGCTTTTATTCTTTTACGTGCGCCCATAATACTATCTAATTATTTATTTCTTTTTACCACCATGACCTCTGTAAGTTCTTGTTGGAGCGAACTCACCAAGTTTATGTCCTACCATGTTTTCGGTAACATAAACAGGGATAAATTTGTTTCCGTTATGAACTGCAAAAGTATGCGATACAAATTCCGGTGGAATAACAGAGGCTCTTGCCCAAGTTTT
>JAQVPT010000154.1 GCA_028701945.1 Bacteroidales bacterium | reverse complement strand
TTTACGACCGAAAAAGTCGTCATTATCAATAAAATAAACCTGCGTACGTGCTGGTTGAATTGAGGCTACTTTAATAACAAGAGGATGGTCTGTGTCATTGATTACCAGATTCATTCCACTAAGTCTAATGACTTCGTGAAGCTGGTTTCGTCTTTCATTAATACTTCCGAATTTTGGTAAGAACGTGCGGATTTCTTTGTCGCGTTCTTGTATCCCTTGAGGAAGATATCTACCAATTTTTGACATCTCTGTCTCTGGCAAATAAGGCATAATTTCCTGGGTTACAAAAAGAACTTTTAATTTCATATTATTTTTAAATATAGTTTTTATTACAGATTACAAAAATATAAAAAAAAATTCATATTTCCACACAAGTTATATTAACGATTTTCAACATATTTTATTGTTACGTCAAATTCACGCCTACATTATAGAAAAACGCACTCAACAATCACAGACTATTTATCGACTAATTTTAAAATAAAAAAAGAATCCCTCAGTTTTTTATTTCAAGCATAAAGATTATTACAATTTAATTTAATATAGAAACGCCTCTGCTTCGGACAAGATTTACGTTTAATTAAAACCGTGTTTCAACTTGTATTCAGTGGGCACAGAACTTTTCTAAACAATGATCCACAAATAATCTGTTGCAACAATTACAGGCATCTTGGACACAAAACAAATAGTAATGTTAAACTTACTAGGTCGTCTTTTAAGAAAATTTAAATAGTTTATTTATAACATAAATCAGCAAACTAGCACTAACAGCCCCGTTGGCAATAATACAATTCCTGTAACCTAAACATTAAGTTTATTTGCAAAAACATACTACAAACAGCCTTTTATAAGCATTTACTAACAATTTATTTGCACCTAAATGTATAGAAAAATCAAGAAAAGCTCCTAACACTTTTTTTACATGTATAAATTTTAACCGCACCAAAGAGAAGTTTTTTTTCACTCAATTTAGTTAAATTACTTGTTTCTAAAATTTCAAAAACATCGACATTTTCGGCAAAATCAAATATTGACGATTGCAGATATTTATATGCCGATTTATCTTTTGATATTATTCTTCCCATAATAGGCAGAAATATTTTTAGGTGTATAACAAAACCCAAACTAAAAAGGAAGAACTTTGGTTTATAAAACTCCATAATTGAAACAATGCCATCAGTTTTTAAAACCCTGTGAAATTCGGAGAAAGACTTGTTTAATGATTCAAAATTACGAATCCCAAAAGAAACAGTAATTAAATCAATACTTTCGCTTGCTAATGGTAAGGATTCTACAGTTGCTGCTACGTATTTTGCAGTTGAAACTTTTGTTTTTGCAATATTTAACATGTTTTCAGATGGGTCAATTGCATAATAATTTTTCGCTTCCAATTTTTGCAAACTTGCCAACAAATCACCAGTACCCGAAGCAACATCAGCTATCGTGTCATATTGTCGTATATTTAGATACGATACAAATTTCCTTCTCCACCTAACATCTAAACCAAAAGACAAAATATGATTCAATTTATCATAAGTTTCCGCAATATTATCGAACATCGCAGGGGTGTTCTTTTTGTCAATATTGGTTGTTTTATTCATCTATAGAGTCTAGCAATTAAAACTATGTAATCGGTGTTCTAATTCAATCGGTGAAGCGTGAACCGTAAACCGTGAAGCGCGAACCGAAAACCGTGAACATTAAACTAACAAAACTTTCAATATTACTATTTACGTTTTTGTTGCATTTTTTGAGCATCTTCAAGTCTCTTTTGCCATTTTGACTTTGGCTTAGTTGGTTTTTTCTTATTAGCTTCCATTTGTGCAAGAACTTTGTCCTCATCAATAATGAATTTTTGGATAATCCATGTTTGGAGTATTGTGAAAACATTTGCCAAAAAGTAATAATAACTTAATCCTGATGAGTATTTATTAAACCAAAAGATCATCATAAATGGCATAATGTACATCATTGTCTTCATGCCAGGCATATTGCTATTAGTAGGTTGATTTGCACTTGTCATGCGCGTTGAAATCAGCATTGAAGCTGCCATCAATAGCGTAAATAAACTAATATGATTACCATAGAAGTTTGATAAGAGTGGTATTTGCACTGACCATTCTACAATAGCATCAAAAGTTGAGAGGTCGTTTGCCCACAAGAAACTTTCCTGACGCAATTCTATTGAAGCTGGAAAGAATCGAAACATTGCGATAAGTATTGGAAACTGCAACAACATCGGTAAACATCCACCCATAGGACTTGCTCCAGCCTTTTTATACAGTGCCATAGTTGCCTGTTGTTTTTCCATTTCTTTACCTTTTGGATATTTCTTGTTTAGCTCATCAATTTGCGGTTTCAACACACGCATTTTTGCCGATGACTTGTAAGATTTATAGGTTAATGGAAAAAGGGCAAGCTTTATTATTAAGGTAAGTAACAAAATAATTATACCGAAATTATTAATAAACCCACCTAACCAGTTAAAGATTGGGATAATAACAAATCTATTTACCCAACCAAATATTCCCCAACCAAGCGGAACAACAGTCTCAAGTTTAAGGTCGTATTTTTTTAAAGTTGAGAATTTATTTGGGCCAAAATAAAATTTATATTTTTGAGTTTCTGAATTTGTATTTGCTAGTGAAAAAGTGAATTCCGACTCAAAACTTTTTAAATATTTACTGTTTACATCTTCAATTTTTTTCGATTTAACGGTTGGATTATCTAATTGACCTTCAGCAATCAGAATTGACGAAAAGAACTGCTGTTTACAAGCCACCCATTTTGCACTTCCTTTACTTGCGAAACTATCTTCATCTTTACGTTCGCTTAGTTTTTCGATTTCATCATCCGACATTTTGATGTGAATATTAGTATTATTTAATTCCCAATCACGCCCTCTTTCGAGTCCAGGTATCAAATGATTCCACCTCAATGTTATATATGGATTTGTTCTCAGTTCTTCTCCTAAGCCGACCATATTAATATCGAAGTCAATCATGTAATCATCGGGGTGAACAGTATAGACATATTCGATATATTTGTCTTTACTAACTTCGAGACGCATTGCTGTTGTCAGAGGCTTATCTCCCACCTTCTGAGTTGCTGCGGTATTTGTAGGAACAAAATACATATCATTTGTTAAAAGAGCTTTCCCCTGAGCAATCATTTCCAAGCCAAAAACAGCAGTAGAATCGTTAGTAAATAATATTAAAGGTTCTTGATTGTATGTTTTATAATCTTTAAGTTCAACGGAATAGATTTTTCCGCCTCTATTAGTAAGAGTAATAATCATTATGTCATTCTCAATAATAAAGAACTCTTCTGCACCACTTGCAGAATTTTTAAATATTCCGTATTCAGTTGTAAGAGAGATATCTTTTAATGAATCAATTTGAGCCGCAGTTAAAGTATCGATGTTTTCTGTTAATGCTTTCTGAGTTCCATTAAGACTATCTCTTTCTTGAACTATTTTAATTTGCTCAGCTCTAATAATAGAATCTCTTAATTTTTCTACCTGAACAATAGAATCTTGTCTGTGCTTTGCTTGGGCTATCTCCTCTTTACTAGGTTTTGTCAACAACATATAACCAACAAGTAAAGCACCTATTACAACCAATCCAATTACACTATTTTTATCCATTTTATTACCTTTCTTACTTTAATATGATGTTATTATTTTTCAATTACTGCTTTTACAAAACTCACAAAGATTGGATGTGGATTTATAACAGTACTTTTATATTCTGGATGAAACTGAACTCCTACAAACCATTTATGTTTTGGAATTTCTACGATTTCGACAAGTTCTGTTTCAGGATTTACTCCTGTTGCTATCATACCAGCTTTTGAAAACATCTCCTGATATTTATTATTAAATTCATAACGATGTCTGTGGCGTTCGTTAATTTTACTTGCATTATAAGCATTATGAGCATTTGAATCGCGTAAAAGTTTACAAGGATACGAGCCCAAACGCATGGTACCGCCTTTTGAAGTAACCATTTTTTGTTCTTCCATTATATCTATAACAGGATTTTTACATTTACGATTCATCTCAATGGAGTTTGCATCTTCAAGTTTTAATACATTTTGTGCAAATTCAATAACTGCACATTGCATTCCGAGACAAATACCAAGAAAAGGGATGTTGTTTTCACGAGCATATTTTACTGCCAAAATTTTCCCCTCAATACCTCTATGTCCAAATCCAGGAGTAACAATTATTCCTTCAAATAATGATAAGACATTTTCAAAATTACTTTCGTTAAGACTTTCAGAATGAATATATTCGATATCCACCCTTGCTTCATTTGCGACTCCAGCATGAATAAATGATTCATTAATTGATTTATAAGCATCTTTTAATTCAACATACTTCCCTACAAGCCCTATTTTAACAATATGTTTTGGAGCATTAAGTTTCTTAAGAAAATCTTTCCATGGTTTTAGATCAGGTTTTGAACCTATCGCCATATTAAAATGTTTTATAACTAGCTCATCCAACTTTTCTTTTTGCATTTCAATCGGAACTTCGTAAATAGTTTTTACATCACGAGATTCGACTACCGCTTCTTTTTGCACATTACAAAAGTTGGCGACTTTATTTCTAATTTCGGCATTAAGATGATGTTCTGTTCGCAACACCAATACATCTGGCTGAACCCCAGCTTGCTGTAATGTTTTTACAGAATGCTGTGTCGGTTTTGTCTTTAGCTCACCACTTGCTGCAAGATATGGCACAAGAGTTAAATGTATAACCATGCAACGATTACGCAATTCCCACCTTAATTGTCGAACAGACTCAATATATGGTAAAGACTCAATATCACCAACTGTTCCACCTATTTCGGTTATAACAAAATCATATTTATTCTTACTCCCAAGAAGTTTAATTCGTCTTTTTATTTCATCTGTAATATGCGGAATAATTTGCACTGTTTTGCCAAGAAAATCGCCACGTCTTTCTTTATTAATGACATCTTGATAAATTCGTCCAGTAGTAACACTATTTGCTTGGGAAGTAAAAACATTTAAAAAACGTTCGTAATGTCCCAAATCAAGATCTGTTTCGGCACCATCTTCGGTAACATAACACTCTCCATGTTCGTAAGGATTAAGAGTTCCAGGATCAACATTAATATATGGGTCAAGTTTTTGGATAGTTACTTTGTATCCTCTAGCCTGCAAAAGTTTTGCAAGTGAAGCAGAAATAATTCCTTTACCTAATGATGAGGTTACCCCTCCTGTTACAAAAATGTACTTCGTTGTTGCCAAAACTAATTTATTTTAAAATGTTAAACTCAATCCCAAACTTGGCATAATAGGCAACTGATCAACTCTATTATAATCAACTCGGTCAAAGTAGAAAATATTTTGTCTGTTATAAACATTAGTAACACTAAGGTTTATTTCAAGTATTGTATATTTCGAAAATGTAAATACTTTGTTTAATGTTATGTCTAATCTGTGATAATATGGCAAGCGTCCTGCATTAAGATCTCCGTAAATAACTCCGAGAGAACCATTACTAGACCAATATGGATGGTTTAGACTGTTATACAAATCTGTTTCTTCGTAAAATCCAGCAGTTTGGGTAAATGGAAAACCCGATCCAAGATTCCATCTCGCACTTAAATTCCACGTCTGCTTTTTACCCATCCGATAGGTTGTTACGAGATTTACATTATGACGGCGATCATAATGTGGATTATAAATACTTACACCATCATCACGTTTTATCCATCCCAAAGAATATACAAACCATATATATAAACGGTCTTGGTCATATTTCAACAAGAAGTCAACTCCATAAGCATATCCAGATTCAATTAGAAAGTCTTTTTTGAGATATTCAGGTTTTTTATTGTTTGCTGGTATATCGTCATAAATTTTATTTCTATTTATGGTAGTCAACTGACTAAAATTCTTAAGATAACCTTCAATGTTAAGGTCAATTTTTTTAGTTAAATCAATTTCAAAGCCACCGATTAAATGCTCAGATTTTTGAAGTCTGTGCGTCAGTTCTTCTCCTTTAAAGGTATCAGGAGTATTCAAATTTCCACTTAAAAAGCCATAAAACAAATTAACAACATCTTTATCACTATTAGCAGCAACAAGATCTTGCGAATATATACCAGCAGCGAATTTGAATCTAAGAAATTCGGTAATATTATATTTAATTCCTAAACGTGGTTCTATTGACACATCTCCCATTGAAGCATAATAATGTGCTCTTAAACCAGGTTCTATTAATAGATTTCCTAAATTAAGTTTATATTTAAAATAGGTTGCTAATTCGGTTGTATTTTCTTCTTGTTGCAACAAGCGTCCTACAGAGTTATAATACTCAAAGTCGGTATTAAACCCGAGAGTTTGAATACCCCAAACGAATTGATTTTTACCCAAGAAGTATAAAAAATCTAGCCCGAGATTAAAACCTTTTATACCGCTAGCACTTGGAAAAGCGTCCATCGATTGTAAACTTATATTGTAATCAGAATATGACATGTTGGCTTTAATCATAACCGTTGATCCACTAGGTACAACAATAAAATTCGCCCCTAATCCGTATGCATCCCAGCCTAAATTACTTAATCCTTGATAACTTACATCGTCGTTAAACTTAAATCCAAAAACATTTACACGGCTACCGTCAGAAGAATTAAGAGAAAGTTTCCCATAAATATCAGTATAATTAAAAGGTAAGCCTAATCCATCGTTAATATATGGATAAAAAACTTTTGATGATTGTTCTAAAAAAGATGTTTTACCAGATACAATATAAGACAAACTGGTTTTTCCCTCTTTAAATTTTACTAAAGGACCTTCTAACATAAGTTTTGTTCCAAATGTACTTCCAGAGACCTTACCTGAAAATCTGTTTGGGTTTCCGTCTCGCATGGAAATATCCATTACTGAAGAAATACGTCCTCCATATTCAGAGTTAAAACCACCAGTATAAACATCAACGTTTCTTATTATATCTGAATCGAAAACAGAAAAAAGCCCTATTGAATGAAAAGGATTATAAACTACCATTCCATCTAATAAAACAAGGTTTTGAATGCTCGAACCACCTCGAATATACAATTGTCCTCCCTGGTCGCCAGTAAATGTTATTCCAGGAACAACTTGAAGATATTGTGCAATATCGGGTTCACTACCAATAGAAGGTAATTGTTTTATCTGCTGCGGAGAAACTTTTACTTTAGATATACGGATTTGAGTTCTCATTTCTTCTCTTGAGGCAGAAACCACTGTTTCTCCAAGAACAAACGCAGCTTTTGACATGTAATAAGTTTTCGACGCTATCTTTCCGTTTGTAATATTGAATGGCTCAACAATACTATCATAACTTACATAAGTGATTTTAATAGTGTAATCTCCATCTGGAATCTTGGGTATTGAAAAATAACCATTCTCATCGGTAGCAGCGCCAAAACTGGTTCCCGGTACCGATACATTTGCAAACATACATGGTTCACCGTTGTCTTTGTCCAAGACAAAACCCTTTATAGCCCCAGTTTGTGCAAAAACAATACTTGTGAACGCAAATAGTAATGAAATAAGAAAAAATAATCTTTTAATTACTTTGGTCATCCTTTTTATCTTTGTCTTTATTTAAAATTTCTCGCTCTGCTAAATCAATTGATTTTTTCTTCTCTTTTAAAGCTTTAATTTCGTCTTTAGCCTTATTTATTTTTTTCTCAAAATCTTTTAAGATGCTATCCGAACCACTTGAGAAGAAACCCATATTGTTTTCGTACTGATTTATTTCTTGAGTGAGATCCTGTATCATTCTCAGTATTTTGGTACGCTCGTTTTGTAAGGCACTAATTTCACCAGTTTCTTTAAGGACTTCAACTTTCGAGTTAAAATTACTAGCATCAATAGTGCTTTTATTCAGATTTAGTTTTTCGTATATACTGTTAATTGCCGAACGATACTCATTATATAGTCTATCTTTTTGTGAATTAGATACATAGCCAATCTCTGTCCAAGCTGCCTGAAAGTTTTTAATTTGACTTATATTTTCGGCTTGGTTGGGAATTGGTTTAAATTCCAATATCTCTTTTATTATGTTTTCTTTTTTCTCTAAATTTTCTTTGTGTTCGATTTCGATATGTGAATAGAACTCCGATTTAGCATTAAAAAAAGCATTGCAAGCAGCTCTAAAACGTTTCCAAATTTGGTCAGTATATTTTCTTGAAACTGGGCCTACGGTTTTCCATTGTTTTTGCAAGTCAAGAAAAGCAGCGGTTGATTTTTTCCAATCTGTTGAATCCTGCAAAGACTCAGCACTTACACAAAGTTCCAATTTCTTTTGATAATTAATATTAAGCTCTTCATTAATTACATCAAAAAACTCTTTTTTAGCGTTAAAAAAACGATTACAAGCTGCACGGAATCTTTCGTAAATTTCACTATTTAC
>JAQVPT010000153.1 GCA_028701945.1 Bacteroidales bacterium | reverse complement strand
AATCACCCGAATTGTATGTAAATACACCACCAGCGCCATTATCATATCCACCTGGTGCCTGTGCCTCCGCATAATATGTTGTAGTCGAACCAGGTGTTACAGCAAAGTTCGCTCCGCTTGCACTGGTGCCAAGGTCTGTGCCACCTGAAGCAGCAGTCCACCAATGTATTGGATTCCCTTCTGAAGTTGCATTTAGATCACTTGAACCGCCACTACATATAGTTGAATGAGTTGCAGAACTAGCTGAAATATTTGGTAAAGGATTTACAGTTATTGTTGCACTTCCGCAACCAGCCGACCAGCAGCCACTACCTGCTGAATTATACGCTTGGGCATAATAAGTTGTCGTAGAAGTTGGACTAAAGCTAAAATTCGCACCGGGGGAACTAGTCCCAGCAGAAGTGCCTCCGCAACTTCCGGTGTACCAATAAATAGTTGTTGCACCTGTTGATGTAGCTGAAATATTGGTTGATCCTCCAGCACAAATTGTTGTTGTGCCTGAAGCTGTTGGGTTAGATGGGGGTGTGCAAGGAGATACGACTCTATATGCTAAGTTGCCAGAGTTGATGAAAGCGTCACAACCAAGATTGTTAACTTGAACAATGTATGTATCGGTAGTTGGACAGGTCCATGAAATTGAAGCAGGAGCTCCGCTACAGTGAGGTCCGCTATCATCGTTTCCTTCTAAAAAGCTCCAGGAAGAATTATAAATATACAAGTAAGAATCTTCTGAATTATCACATAGACTAAAATCGTAAATTTGTCCCGCAGTAGCATTAAAATAATAGTAATAAAACGACCCTGCTGTATAAGCCTGATTCTGCCATGATGAATTGGGAGTAAGCCATTGATCCAATGTGTTATAATTGGCATCATCAGTAGCCCAATATTTCAATGTACCTGCGTTTTCAATATTGGAGCAGGATATATGATTTGCAGTAATGTAATAAGTCCCGCTTGTGCTGCATGTCCAATTTATAAAAGCATGAGTTCCGATACCGCCGTCATCATTATAAGTTAATTCCGCAAAACCTGCATTATATAAATGTAAATAAGTGTCTTCAGTAGTATTTCCATCCAGGGAAAAATGATATGAATAACCGGCAGTTGCCGTAAAACTCCAATATGGCATTGTCGCAGCAGAATATGGTGCAGTAGCTGGAGAACAAAGAGATGGAGATATCGTTCCCAAGTTGGTATTACCGCAAGGAAGAACTGGTGGTGAAGTTAGCGTCCATTCCAGGGTAAAGGTTCCTGAACCCGAGTATGCGTCAACGACAAACCAAACCGTCTGTGTTGAGCCTGTAGTATTTGCCCATGTATTATGCTGGGTATCGGAGTCGTCCACACAAAATAAGGTGGTTGTTCCAGGACAGGAACCCCCATAACCCATATAGTGATATGAGTCATAACTATTTGCCGATTGCCAAATATCAATTGTATTACCATTAGGAACATTAATGTAAAAAATCCTGTCAGGTTGCCCAGTTCTACAAATACTAATATCGTCCGCATAACCTACAGTTGTTCCGCTAAAAGGGCTGCTAAGCGAAGCAAGGTTTTGTGCGTTTGTGCAGTTTTCCCCGGGGAGAGAGGCTGTAACACAAGCAATAGTGAAATCAAAACCAGAGTATTGAACACTGCCATCACTTGTAAACAATATAGTAAGCGGAACGTTTGCACCTGAAGACGTAATTGTACCAATGCTTGATCCTCCTGTTCCTTGAAATTGACCTAACAGTGTTCCTCCTGTGCCAACTCCATCATAAATATAAATATGATCGCAGCATGATTCAGTATCGTAAGTGCCTGTTAGTTGTACCGCTTGGCTGCTATTGCCAGGATATATTACAGTATATCCATTTACGCTAGCATTATATCCACTGCCTGAACCGCCATGGTCATATATGTGTCCGGAGCAAATTGTATAAGAGTTATTGCCGGTGGATGGAACTGTCATTACAACAGCTGCAACACAAGCAATTGTAAAATCAAAACCAGAGTTTTGACCACTGCCATCACTTGTGAATCTTACTGTCAAAGCACCACTTGCATCCGTTGATGTAATCGTAGGTATTATATTGCTTCCTGATGCACCACCGAAAAGTAAAGTTCCTCCTATACCTACGCCATCATAAATATAAACATAATCATAATTTGTTTCAGTATCGAAACTACCAGTCAGACGAATTACATTTCCTGCTGTTCCTGGATATATTACAGAATATCCATTACTGTTTGCTGCATAAGATGCAGAAGAACCGCCATTATCATATATGTGTCCAGAACAAGTAGTATATGTATTGTTCCCGGAGGCAGGAACTTTCATCTCAACAACAGCTGCAACACAAGCAATAGTAAAATCAAAACCGGAGTTATTAACACTACCGTCACTAGTTAGTCTTACAGTTAAAGCACCACTTGCATCCGTTGATGTAATAGTTCCAATTGAAGTTGAGGATGAAGTTGAACCATCAAGGAGTTGAGTACCACCAGTACCAACACCATTATATATATATACATGGTCATATCCCCCTTCTGTATAGTAAGTTCCAGTTAACTGTACCTTATAGCCTGCTGTTCCAGGATATATTACAGAATATCCATTACTGTTTGCTGCATAAGAAGCCCCAGAACCGCCATTATCATATATGTGTCCTGAGCAAGTTGTATATGTATTGTTTCCGGATGTAGGGACTGTCATTGCGGATCCACCACCACTAGATACAAATGTAATCGTAGTGGTAACGCAACCAGAGGTTGTTCCACAAGATGAATTTGTATTCCAATGTGCATAATGTGTTCCAGAACTAGTCGCAGTCCATTGCAAAGGACTGGCACCATGAGCAACCACAGTGCCATTATATGTGCCAGATCTTATTGTAACATATCCTCCAGTACTAATTGAACAACTGTATGTAGTTCCTGCTACTACACTATTTATTGTACTATACTCTGTTTGATAACTACATGTACTGAAATTTATCGATCCTGATGTAGGTGCAGTTGCAGTTCCGTAAGAAGAAGAATTTGTACATTGCCCATAGACACTTATACTACTAATTAATAATAAAGCAAATGTAAAAAAACACACAATAATTTTTTTTATTGAGCGAGTGTGTGTAGTTGTTTTTAAATAATGATAAATTCTTGATTGGTAAGTGTCGGCAGAGATGTTTTTCATATTTTCTTATTTAATTCATAATTGCTTTAAAAAATTATTTAATGTTTTCTAATAGCAAAAATAAGGAAAATATATATGCAATAAGTTGTAGTACTTGATATGCAATTACAGCATTATCTTGCAGCTTCATAATTAATTAATCAGTGTTTAAAAAAAACTATGTTAAATAGAATTAAGTGAAATAATATAATTAAATATGGGATAGTTATGTGATTATTGATATAAAATATGTTTTTAAAAACATATTTTAAAAAATAATTGTTTTTGTAAGTATATTATTTATACGATTTATTTAATCTCTTACGCATTTTTTTATTGTGAAAAAATATAGTTTCTAAACCTTGTGAAACAAGTAAAAAAAGTGTGATTATTGTATTTAATATAAATTTTACATTTAAGTGCATTTCACTACGAACTGAGTCAAAATGGTATTCAAATGTAAAAAACGCATAAATAATCCCTTTAAAATCTGAACTTTTAAAATATTATTTAGCGTTCTAAATACAATATTTATTTATTGTTGAATTTTGTATAAAGTATAAAATATTAATTTATTTTCATTTACACTGATTTATGCTGTTATTATTTTAACAATTAATGTAAATTAGGTCAAAATTTACCCAAATAATATGCCAAATATTTCTTATAAAAGTCAAAAAAACACATAAATCGAGAACTGCGAACCGCGAACCGATAAACTATTTCTTCACCACCCTAATATTCAAAACATTCTCTTTAGACTTACTTCTCAAATTATAAACTGCTGGTGGTAAATCATTTAGATTCAAGCTTGTTTTGAACTCAGAGCTAGTTGCAGTGTATTTTTCGAGATAAACTACTCTGCCTAAATCATCAAGAATCTCAAGAGTGAATTCCCCTGCGTCCATGTTTTCAATTACAACATTTAGCTCATCCTTGAATGGATTTGGATAAGCATACATAACTGCTTGCTCTTTAGCATAGCCGTCGCAATTAAGAGTAATGATATTAAACGCTGTTGTTTTGCCATCAAAGTCAACTTGTTTTAAACGATAGTAATTATCGCCCGAGAACATTTTTTCATCAACAAAATAATAATCGGCTAAGATATTTGAATTTCCTGCTCCTTGTAATCTAGCGATTTCGTAAAACTCGTTTACGCCATTAGATCTCTCTAAAATAAAGTAATCATTATTAGTTTCAGAGGCAGTTTGCCAATGAATATTAGCAGAGGTTTTTAAGCAGTTAGCGTTAAAATCTAAGAGCTCAACTGGTAAAGGATTGTCTTTGGTCTTTGTTCCAAAAGTAATTGGACTGTAAGAGCCAAATGGCACTGTAGAAGTAATTGAACCAGACGTTAAAGTCCCATCAACGATGCCACCCTTATTTTCCCAACACGAATTAGTTTCATTATAATGGGCAACTCTTAAATCTGCCAAATCTTGAATTCCACTTCGGACAGCATCTTTCCAATACAAAGTAACGGCTGGTGTTGATGCATTAGTTGTCAACAACCAATGTTCTACGCCGCTGGTATGATGCAATTCGTTTTGGTCACACATATAAGCAGCCGACCAGTTAAGTGGACCGGGTTCAGTTTTGTACTCGGCTGTAATTTTTGATAAGGCCGCAGGTGCTGCAATTCTAACTGGAGCCCAAACATTATCTCTTCCAACTGGGAACGTAAATGCTGAAGTTCCAGACTTCTCGACAATTCCAGCAACAAAACTATTTGTATTACCAGCGGTCGAACTTGCTGAGCTAGTAAGAATAACTTGACGGTTAGAATATGTGAAACTTACAACTCCGTTGGTCAATGTGAGTAGTTCGTTGATTCTTAAATCAGTTGCAATAATAATATCCGCATTGCCTGCACCAGCATTGTTTATCACAACATTGTTGAACGTTTCTCCATTAGTTGTAATTGTTTGTGGTGAGCTGCCAGTAAATGCTACTGTACCTGTTCCTGCTGTAAATGTTCCGGTGTTAGTCCAGTTGCCAGAAACATCAATTTTCGAAGTCCCATTGACATTCAATATTCCATTATTATTAATATTCCCATGTATTTTGAGATTGCTATTCGCATTTAGATTAAGAGTATTGCCATTATCTATTGTTAGGTTTTTACACTTTGCAATATTTTCAGTGTTTACGATTGGAGGAGTATTAAAGCATGATGCGGTAGCTCTGATAAAGACATTATCATTTTCACCAGGAACACTAATGGGAATTTCAAAGTTTGTTCCCGAAATAAACCGCAACCAATTGTTTGTTGTTGCTCCATCCCAAATTGCACTATTTGTTCCTGTCCAAACATAGTCATTTCCATTAATTGCTGATATGCTAGGCGTAGTAACTGTAACAGTAACAATATTTGAATTTACAGCACCACAAACCCCACTAGTCAGCTCGGCTCTGTATTCGGTTGAGGACAGCAATACCGGAGTGTTGTATGAACTTGAATTCTCGCCTGAAATGTCTGCCCAAGAGCCACTTGCATTTGTTTGCCACTGAATAATACCAGTGTAACCAGTAAGGGCTAATTCTATAGATTGACTTGCACAAATTACACCTGATGGATTTGCACTCGCAGTACCACCATCAGAAGATGGATCCACTGTTACTGTAGCTGTATTAGTTTGAGCAGTCCCACAACCACTTCCGCTAGCTGAAACGATACAATAATAAGTTCCTGTTGTAGTAGCACCATAGCTTGTGCTTGTAGCACCACTTATAGAAGAACCATTTCTATACCATTGGTAAGTTAAAGATGGTGTTCCACCAGAAGCAACAACACTCATTGTGTGAGTTGCGCCAGAACATATAGTAGCACCAATTGGATGGGTAGTTATTGCTGGATCAGCAACGACTGTTACTGTTACAGTGCTACTTGTAGCACTTCCGCAACCATCACCCGAAGCAGAAACAATACAATAATAATTACTAGCGGTATTAGCAGAATAAGTTGCTGATGTCGCACCACTTATTGCTCCACCACTGTTATACCATTGGTAAGTAAGTGAAGGAGTTCCACCAGTTGCGACAACACTAAGATTTATTGAACCATCTGTACAAATTGTTCCACCTGTTGGTTGTGTAGTAATTGCAGGATCTGCAATTACAGTTACAGTTTCAGTATTGCTCGTAGCAGAACCGCAACCAGATCCGCTAGCAGTAAGGATAACATGATAATGCATTGTGCTAGTTAATGCTGGAGTTGTGTATAAAGCATTTGTCGCACCACTAATACTTGACCATTCTGTTTCATTGGAAGACCTTTCCCATTGATATGTAAATGTTCCTGCACCACCACTTTCATTTGCAAGTAGAGATGCTGTACCTCCTGAACATATTGTAGCATCACCAGAAATACTAACAGTAGGATCCTCTTTAACATCTACTATAATTGTATTTGTGGTTAGCTGTCCACAGCCATTGCCAGATTGATTAATATTACATCGATATTCATATTCCCCTGATATCGAAATTCCTGCAACAAAAAAGTTGGAACCGGTAGCACCACTATATATTGCTCCAGAAGGCGAACCATTCGATACGTTAACCCATGAACCTCCATTATTGTATTGCCATTGATAAGAAAAACTACCAGTGCCATCCTCTGCTGAAGTAGTTATGCTAGCAGTCGTTCCACCAATACATATCGGATCTGGACTTATAGGTTGAAGACTAATAATTGGATCTGGAGCAACACTAACATAGATTGTATTTGAGATACCATCATTACAACCATTATCAGTTGCTGTTCTAACACATCTAAAATACATCGATGATGCTAAATTACTATATGTTGGATTTGAAGATGTTGTCCAAGCTGACCAATTTGAACCATCTGATGAATGTTCCCACTGATTAATAATTGTTCCAGAACCGCCACTAACAGTTTGAGTAAAATCTACGGCTCCACCTGTACAAATGTTTGTGGTATTACTACTAATACTAACGATAGGATCTGGAGATACGGTTACAGAGTATGATACGCAAGTAGTTGTATTACAGGCTCCTTCTGCCCTAACATAATAAGTAGTATTAACATTGGGAGTAACGTTAATAGATGAACCAGATCCAATATAACTACCACCACATGAACTAGAATACCATTGCCATGATGCACCTGTTCCTAAGGTGCCACCAACAACGCTTAATGTTGAAGAGCCACCGGCACAAATTTGAGAGTTTGTACCACTTATAGAGCTTGCCGCAGATGATAAATAATTAACAATAACTGAAATACTTGTGCATTCAGAATTATTACAAGTCCCTTCAGCTCTAACATAATATGTTGTATTAACAGTTGGGGCAACATTAGAAATTGAAGTTCCTGTTCCAACTTGTGTTTCACCACAACTACCTGTGTACCAGACCCAATTTGCATCTGTTCCTAATGAGCCGCCGACTATTGAAAGATCAACTTTTTCTCCGTTGCAAATCGTTACTGTTCCTGTAACAGAAACCGTAACACTCACACAAGATGTAGTATTGCAAGTCCCTTGAGCACTAACATAATATGTTGTGTTAACTGTTGGACTTACACTTATTGAAGTTCCTGTTCCAATTTGTGTACCACCACAACTGCCAATATACCATACCCATTCTGCATTAGTTCCTAAGCTTCCACCAGATAACGTAAGTGTACTGTTTCCGCCAGCATTTATTGTTGATGGACTTGCACTTGCAGAAGCAGCAGGCGAAGATAGTGTTTGAATAGTTACTGTTGTACTAACACAAGTTGTTGTATTACAAGTTCCAACTGCTCGAACAAAATATGTCGTATTTGATGATGGTGAAACAGTAATTGAACTTCCTGTTCCAACTTGAGTTCCACCACAACTTCCAGTGTACCATATCCAATTAGCACCTGTCCCTAACGAACCACCGTTTACGCTTAGAATAGTTGATCCGCCTGGGCAAATAGCTGTTGTTCCGCTGATTGAATTTGCTGCAACCGACTGAGAATATAGATTAACTGTAACATCATCTGAAATGTATCCTCCACAAACACTTGAACTACAATCTATTCTTAAAGTATAAGTTGTTGTAGAACTCACATTAGTATTTATAGAACTATAAGCATTGTTATAAATTGCTGATGAGCTTGAAAACGCAGTGCCATTCCACCATAAACTTCCATTCGACCATGCATATCGCCAATCGCCACAAGCACAACCTCCACCAGTAATATTACCAACAGTGAGATTTGCGATATTTGCTGGACTATTCGGGCAAACAGAGTTTGAGGAAGAACCGTTAGCATAAGCAGTAATCGAAGTTGGCAGGAGACAACATGGGATATACGAAATTCTAAAATTAG
>JAQVPT010000152.1 GCA_028701945.1 Bacteroidales bacterium | reverse complement strand
AACATCCGTTTCAAAAGCTGCTGTGAAGATTTTAGAAATATTATTAGGAGAATAGTTAAAAAAGCGGGAATAGGTGTCTTTGGGGCAATCAATATCAAAACCAATACAGTCGTAATCTATATTACGACTGTTTCATATATTAATTATAAATTTGTAAATGGTTTCAGTTTGCTTAACAAAACCATATAAATCCTGAATGGGGGGAACAAAATAGAATTTCAATATCCAATAAGGTGTTTTACTCGCAAGCTCGTTAGCTAACGGTTGTGATTAAATTGGTATTACTAGTAAAACCAAAAAAGTCGGAAGAAAAAAACTTCCGACCACTCGTAATCAATAACTTCATTTTTATTAATTAACAAATAAGTATTTATTATTTTATTGAAATACTTTTGGTAATCTCCCCATCAGCTGTAGTTATTTTAACAAAGTAATTTGCTTTACCAAGTCCACTTATATCAATAACTTCTTTTGTGCTATTTGTATTTATAGATAAAACAACTTTACCTAACATATCTAAAATTGATACCGAAATAAGATTATCAGCTTCTACTGTTATTTGTTGTGAAGCAGGGTTAGGATAGATTTTAACTTTTTGATACATACTTTCGCTTATGCCGGTACCGCTATCAATTGTAATATAATCAAATTCTGTATGCTCGTCAGAACCACCTTCATTTGAAACAATTAGAGTAACATCATAGATGCCATCTAAAGCATAAGTAACTGTTGGGTTTTGTAATATGCTCGTAGGAGGATTTCCTCCTTCGAAAGTCCAAGCCCATGATGTAGGGTTGTTGGTACTATTGTCAGTAAAATCAATAGGTGTTACTGCTGTTGTTGTTGTTGGATTAGCAGTAAAAGCAGCCACTGGAGCAGGAGGTAAAACAATAACAACTAAAGATGTGTCATCTGTTACTTGTGTTTGTGCAATGTGAGATCCAAAGACTTTTATGTAAGGTGTAATAACTAATGTTAACTGATACTCCCCAACAGTTGTAGGAGTGCCTGAAAGTTGACAACAATAGCGAGTATATGGATCTGTAACATCAAAAAAATCCTGACTTTTACACCAAGTTAAGCCTTCTGGCAAACCTTGTACGTTGTCAATTCTTATTCGAGAAATGACAGGCAAACCTAAATATGTGGCAGGAGGTACCACCGTAACAGTTTCGCTATAAAACTCATCCACAGTAGCTGTCGGCAGTTCTAAAGGGCAAACTTCTCCAGGATTGTCCTCTTCGATACAAGCAACGTCTGGGATACAAGGTGGGTCACAAATTTGAGCATTTAATTGCAATGCAAAAAATGCAAACAAACTAATTAATGTAATTGTAATTTTTTTCATAGTTTTAAAATATTTGTTAAATTAAATTATAATTGTGCACTAAGCAAGATTTCAAATCTCCGTGGAGCGTGCATATCTCCAGGACGACCAACATATTCGCGATTTAGGATGTTTTTGACAATAAACGAAGCTCTCAGATTTTCGCTAAATTTAAACCCAAACCTTAAATCAAGATTTAAGTAGTTTCTTTTAGCATTTGCCATTCTATAATCCCAATATCCAGGTAAAATCTTGCCTGAAAACAATTGAAAAAATGCATAATTAGAAGGATCGACTGTTTCGGGATCTCTTTCATCACAAAAGAGCCGGTCAACATTTTTCATTGCAGAACGCCAAATAATATTTGCACCAAATGTAATTCGTTTTGATTCTAGGCTGATATCTCCTTTAAATGTGTGCTTAATCCTATATTTAAGCAGTGGAGATTCACTTGATGCCGTGGTATCAACCCCTTCTTTTAAAAAAGAATCATTAAATGTATAACCAACCATAGTCGTAAGAATATTTCTACCGAGTTTACCTCCAATGGTACCTGAAAGATCAAATCCTCTTATACGGACATCCCCATAGTTTTGCGATTGAAAACCGATTACAGGTTCAACAGTGTCGGTATTTTGGAAAGTCATATAAGTTGTTGGATTAAAAACTCCAAATGTAAATTCCATCATATCATTGATGTCTTGATTGTAAATAGCTAAATCAGCAAATCCTCTCCAATTACCAAGTTTATAAGCTTGTTTTACTCCTATTTCAGCACTCCATCCACTCTCGGGAATCAATCTTGGGTTAGGTAAAATATTAACCTCTCCCAATGAAGTAGCAGTATGTTTTTCAGCAATAGATGGGAATCTGTATCCTTGTCCAAAAGAGGCACGTAAAAATGTCCGTTCAGCCGCTTGATAATTTGCACCAGCTCTAAAAACAGGTCGAATAGGAATTTCAATACTATTATCTCCCATATTAATATTAAAGGCTGATTCTGTCTGTATTGAGTCAAGAAGGAAATATTCTCCTCGCATTCCCACATTTGCTTTAAGTCTGCCAAATCTAACGTCCAATTGTGCATATCCTGCAAGATTTGTACTATAATGATCTCCAAATAAATTTGCTTGTACAGTACTTGGGGCGTAAACAGCTCCTCCGGTAAAATTCCACTTTTCGGCAAATACTTTTTGATATTGGTACTCCATATAATAACTGTGAGCAGTACTGTTTTTTTGTGTATCAGTTGGCATCACATTTTCTGTTCTAAAGTATCTTGTTCGTAAACTATATTTAGCTCCGTTTGGTTTATAATAATAAATAAAAGGATCAATATTCATTCTGTATCCTTGAGTTGGCACAATAGCACCTAATGTCTTATTAGCAAGATAAGGGCTTGTATCTGAAGCCCACATAAAAAAGTCGCTCATGTCTATTGCCATAAAATTGGTATTAACACCAAGAGCAAGACCATTTACTTTTTTGCTTCTATAACGAATATTTGCGTTAAATCTACTGCGTTTTTCAAAATCCATTTCTCTATAACCCTCATCAATAAAATGGTTGCCCCCCATACTAAGGTCTAGATTATCGAATTTTTGGCTATGCGAAAAACTTACTCCTGAATACATCGGATTTCGCACAAAATAAAAAACTTCATCTCTAAGCAACACGTTAGTATTACTATTGAGCCCGTTGTAAAATTCATTTGCCCACCATTTGAACCTATCGTCTTTTGGAGAACCATAAACCCCGTTAAAATAGCTTATTTTCGTTACTGGTTTGTCGGTAGGATAAGCAGACCTAACATTAATCACTCCACCTAAAGCAGAAGAACCAAAAAGAACAGAACTTGCCCCTTTGACAACCTCAACTTGCGAAATATTTTCAACTGGTATATAATTCCACTTTACATCGGCAACATCGGCAGACATAATTGGGAGATCATCCATTAAAATAATGACACGACTTCCTGCACCGTAACTCCAACCTGTGCTCGACCGAATACTGGGTTGTTTATCATTGATATCGACTCCTGGAACTTGGTTTAGCGCATCCGACATATCAAACGAATTATTGTTTTCAATAGCTGAAGGCTTAATTATCTCCATCGAGACAGTAATATCAGAAAGCTTTTGTTCATATTTACCAGCACTAACAACGATTTCGTCAATAATCTCAGCTTTTTGAAAAAGTTCAACATTTAGAACAACTGGTTTCCCAACCTCGAATTCTAATGTTTTAGATATTTCCTCATACCCGATATAGACAAATTTTACATTGTAAGAACCTGGATATAATGCAAGTTTATAATTCCCGTCAAAATCCGTTGTAGTTCCTAATTGCTTACTGTTAGTGAGCAACTCATCTGCACTGTTTACGATTATATTTACGCCATATAATGCTTCCTGACTAGTTTTATCAATAACTTTACCGCTTAACAAAACTGTTTGTGAAAATAACGAAAAATAAGAAAACAGTGCTACAAATAGTAGTAAAAAACATTTCACCATATTACAATAATAATGATTAATGACAACAAAATTAAGAAATATAATTAGTTCTGCTTAATTTATTACGTATATCTGTCGTTATTTCATTGGATTACGTATAATTACGTATCGACAAGCTTTTTTGCTAATTATCCCTTAAAGTTAGGGTTTAATATTTAGAAAAAATACTATAACCTGCTTTTTATCGCTTTAAGACTTGGCAATTCCCTGCCTTCGATATACTCAAGAAGGGCTCCACCAGCGGTAGAAACATACGATATTTTATGTGCGAGTCCATATTTATTAAGAGCAGCAATGCTATCGCCACCACCAACAAGAGAAAATGCACCAAAATCAGTTGATCTGGATATAGCTAGAGCCATTTTAATTGTGCCATTACAAAAATGATCCATCTCAAAAACTCCCATCGGACCATTCCATAATATCGTATTCGATTTTTCGATAACTTTATTGAACGTTTCAGCTGATTTTACACCAATATCAAGCCCCATCCAACCCTTAGGAATTTCATTGATTTTACAATGTTTTATTTTTGCATTATTATCAAATTTATCGGCAATAACACAATCTATAGGCAAATACAATTTAACATCTGTCCGCATGGCCTGCTCGAGTATTTCTGATGCAACTGAAACATAATCTTCTTCTATCAACGAATCTCCAATACTGCCACCCATAGCTTTAATAAAAGTAAATGCAATACCTCCACCAATAATAAGGTTATCAACTTTTTCCATCAATGCTCTGATAATGTCAATTTTTGTAGATACTTTTGATCCGCCAACAATTGCAGTAAAAGGCTTTTCGCCTTTATAAAGCACTCTATCAATGTTATTTATTTCACTTTCAACAAGATAGCCTAACATTTTGTCTTCGGGAAAGAATTTAGCAATCATGTAAGTAGAGGCATGAGCTCTATGTGCTGTTCCAAACGCATTCATGATATAAACATCACCCAAACTGGCAAGTTGTTTAGCAAATCCCTCATCATTTTTAATTTCAAGAGGATTAAACCTAAGATTTTCGAGTATCATAACTTCTCGAGGCATCAACGTTTTAGACATTTCAAGAGTTTCTTTTCCAATACAATCGGGTGCAAATTTCACTTTGGTTTCAAGAATTTTTGAAAGATACGCTACAATATGTTTAACTGAATACTTTTCCTCGTACTCTCCTTTAGGACGACCAAGATGCGTCATAAGAATTACAGAGCCGCCATCGGCAAGAATTTTTCGTATTGTAGGAATTGCGGTAACAATTCGAGTATTATCAACAATTTCGTTGTTTTTATCTAATGGAACATTAAAATCGACTCTGATTAATGCTCTTTTACCATAAAAATTATAATCGTCAATGCTAAAAGACTCCGCTATTGCTTTTATCGAAGGTAAATTTTTCTTTTCAAAATACTCGAGTAAAGCTGCACCAGCCGAACTTATGTACGATATTTTATGTGCGAGACTATATTTATTAATTGCAGCAATTGTGTTACCACCACCAACGACAGAATACAATCCTTTGTCGGTTGCCCGTGCCACCGAAAGTGCAAGTTTAAGTGTTCCATAAGAAAAGTGTGGCATCTCATAAACTCCCATAGGTCCATCCCAAAGCAAAGTTTTCGAATCCTCAATAATCTCAGCAAAAACATCTACTGTTTTAATTCCAATATCTAATGCCGTCCAGTCATCAGGGATTTCAGAAAACTCACAATGTTCAATATTTGCATCGTTCCCATTTTTATCTGCAATTAAGCAATCAACTGGTAATTGAATATTTACATTAAATTTCTCAGCTGTTTCCAGTATTCTTTTAGCAACACTAACATATTCTTTTTCGACAAGTGATTTTCCCACATTAAAACCTTTTGCAACTGCGAAAGTAAATGCAATACCACCACCAATAAGAAGATTGTCTATTTTTGGCAACAAAGCCTCAACAATACCTATCTTGGTACTTACTTTATCGCCTCCGATCATTAGAGTAAATGGGGATTCTGCATTTTTTGTTAGTTTATCAAGTTTTTTTATCTCACTTTCAAAAACATATCCAAACATTTTATCGTAAGGAAAAAACTTAGCAATGGTAACAGTTGAAGCATGATTTCTATGGGCTGTACCAAAAGAATTATTAACATAACAGTCGCCTAATTTAGATAATTTTTCGGCAAATTTCTCATCAGCAGTAATTTCTTCTTTAAAGAACCTGAGATTTTCAAGCAACATAATTTCACCCGCTTTAAGCGATTGTGAACATTTTAATGTTGACTCCGAAACAGGATCTTCACAGAACTTAATTTTTCTTCCTATTAGTTTTTCAATTTTTGGTAGTATATGCTTTAAAGACCGACTCTCGTCATACTCTCCATTAGGTCTTCCCCAATGCGTGAGTAAAACTATTGACCCGTTTTCTGATAAGATTTTTTGAATTGTCGGTAATGATAGTCTTATTCTTGTATCATCAACAGTCTCATTATCATCACTAATTATAGGAATATTAAAATCCACTCTTAACAATACTCTTTTCCCTTCAAAACTGTAAACGTCTAAGTTATTCATAATTAGCGATTTAATTAATTATATCAAAAATAAATATTGTACCACAAACTTAATAGTTTAAATGACTTTATCATATAAAAAACTATATTTTTAAACACATTTGGTTTCTCAGTTCACTACTCTCAGTTCTCAATAAAGTTTATACAAATTTATCAGTTGCCACCTAAAGTATTTCCATTATAGAATCAAAAAACTCAATCTATGACTTCTATCTTAACTTCATTAGTTGTATATGTCCCAGTACAGGATGCCCCTGCCGAGCTTTTTTCTTGCGGAGTTGTTTCGGTTCTCCTTCGTAAATATAAATTGAATGTACCAACACTGAGTTTGCTGGTCTCATTAGCTGGAATTATAATTGACGTTGCACCAAATGTGTTTTGATAAACACTTATGCTGACATTTTCTGATAATCCTGCAATATGTGCATAGACACTTTCTCCCTGAGCAAGAGGTTCTCCAATAAAATCAAGTTTAAATGAGCTTCCTTTTATAATAGTGTCGATATTTTCTGGAAACCCGACTTCTTTAATATAAACCATATTCACAAAAGTTTTACCATCTGTGTCTGTAAATTTAAAACTGCCAGTATCTATAAAACCAGTATATTGTTTTACATAATTAGCCAAGACTGATTCAAAACTTAATAACTCATCGTTACAAGTAACTTTACTAGGATTTGACAATTCAAGTCTTGTTCCAATAATACTTCCAAAAAAGAAAGTAGTCATTGCATAAGTAATGTCTGTTGCCTTGTTATATGCCATTTCATAAACAACATGTATTCTATCTTGATTAACATCAGAGCTGCCTTCACGCTTGCAAGAGCTAAAAACACATAAAATTGTCACGAAAACAATGTTCAATAAAGCTAGCTTTTTCATAATTATTAAATTTGGTTCAACAAATATACAAATTTTAAAAATTCGATTTTACAAATCTTGGCTTTTTATTAATATCTATTATAATATCGTTTGTTCCAAAACCACTTTTTTCGCATAATTCTACAATTTCTTGCGGAAACTTCTCATTTATTTCTAACCACAAAACTCCGGAAGGTTTAAGTATTGCCTTTATTTTACTTAATATAGCCTGATAGAATACAAATGGATTTTCGTCAGTAACAAAAAGAGCAAGTTCGGGTTCAAATGCGAGTACATTTAAGTGCATAAGTTTCTTCTCCGATATAGTTACATAAGGCGGATTACTAATAATTACATCAAATTGTTCGTTTATGGGGATTCTATTTTCAGAAAGGATGTCAAAATTAATAAATTCAATATTAGCATTATTTAATACAGCATTTTTGTGTGCAATTTCTAATGCCTCTTTAGAAATATCCAATGCGAAAACCTGCGAATCAGCAAGTTCTTTTTTAAGACATATAGGAATGCAGCCCGATCCTGTTCCAATATCAAGAATTTTGATTGATTTATCTTTGTTTTCCCGAATAATATTATCAACCATTAGTTCTGTTTCTTGTCGCGGAATCAGAACATTTTTATCAACAAAAAACTTTCGACCATAAAACCAAGCTGTATTGGTAACATATTGAACAGGTTCTCCTTGTAATAATCGAAATTGATTTTTACTAAGTTTTAAATAATCACTTTCGGATAGTGTTTCATCCTTCGCAAGCAATAAATCTGTTCGTCTATATTTTAGTGTTTCGACAACATAAAACTCAGCAACTGAAGATGCTTCATCTTTTGAGTATAATTTCTCAAGAGATTTTATTAGTTGACTAATATATGTTTTTAGCGTTATCATTTTTATTATTTGCGTCAAATTTAATAAAATGATTTGTGATATTATTGGTAAAATTGGTGCAAATAATTTTATTTGGCACTGTATTTGATTTTTGCTGGTCGGTAACTTTTTGAAAATGTCTGAATTTTTCTCCAGTAATCACTCCCACTTGATTGCTGGAGTTTTCAGTTTTGATGCAAACCCTATCTAATAACTTCAAATTTACCAGACTTCCAAACTTTAATTATATCAGAGCTTCTTGCAGAGCTAAGTTGATTTAGTTTAATCGGCACTATGTAATCGACCGCCATTTTAATTTCATTAACGATACCAAAAAAACCTAATGGAGGCTTTTGCCCTGCAAGATTTGCCGAAGTTGAAACTA
>JAQVPT010000151.1 GCA_028701945.1 Bacteroidales bacterium | reverse complement strand
AATGAACCCTCGATATGTTCAATTCCAATTTTGCCAATCCACTCTTGAATTCCATAAGCACCAGCTTTATCGTATGGTTTATATTTTTCGATATAATATCTTATTTCATCGTCTTCTAATTTTGAAAATTTAACTAATGTTTCGGCGTGAAATAATTTTGTTTTATTATTTGTTTTAAGACAAACACCAGTAATTACATAATGTGGTTTTCCGCTAAGGAGCTTCAACATTTGAAAAGCATCGGAATAGTCATCTGGTTTTCCTAAGACTTTATCGTCAATCCACACAATTGTGTCGGCTGTTATTAGTAGTTGATTGTCTAAAAGTCCGACATAAGCAATTGCTTTTTGTTCGGCTAGATTGATTGCGATATTTTCCTTATAAAGATTTTTATCAACAGTTTCGTCAATATTTGGAGCCTTGACTAATTTAAAAGGGATATTTAAACCGTGCAAAAGCTCTTGTCTTCTAGGACTTGCCGAAGCAAGCAAAATTTCGTAATCTATTTTAGAATTAAATTTTACCATATATTGCAAAACTAAAAATTATACTGAAGATGACTCCGAAAAACATTATAAATTTTGTTAAAATGTTTAAGCGTTTGTACTTAATAATTTTATTTCCCCAAGCCGATCTAATGCCCAATACTAATATGGGCAAGATAATAATTATATAGATATAAATTTCTGCGATGATATTATCTTTAAAGAAAATCAGCTTTGACAGATATATTTCCCAAATGAGGATTGTAAATATTATTGATAAAAAGGCAATTGTTGAAATCAAAAGATTTGTATTTCTTTTACCAATTACTATTGGTACGGATTTTATCCCAGTTTTATAATCGCCAATGAAGTCTTGACAATCTTTAATAAGCTCTCTTATCATATTAATAAGGAATGCAAATATAGAAAATCCGATTATTGTTTGAAAAGCCATTTTTATAGCACTCGCTGTTTGGATATCCCATTCAGCAATAGAGTTTTCTAGAGCATAGTATTCTGTAAACCCTACTGTAAGAGGTATAAGTGCAACTAAAAACGAGATTGTAATATTTGCCAAAAGTGCTTTCTTTTTAATGTTGTTTGAGTAAAGCCAAATTAAAAAACTGATAAATAAAAAGTATAGCCCGATTAAGAACTTTCCAGCAAACCAAGCAGTAATAAAACCAAAAACAACGCCTATGAATGTAAATGCGGAGTGCATAAAAATTGCTTTTCGTCTATTTACTGTAAAACCTATGAGAACTCTTTTAGGTCGATTTATTGAATCCGTTTTGCGGTCAAAATAATCGTTAATAATATTGCCTCCAGCCATTATGAACACCACTGTAATTGTTAAGAAGATAAAACCTGTGTCGGAAAGACCAAGTAAAACATCATAATATTGATAAATAGGAATAATAATAGCATATTTCATCAAAAACATTAACCCTGCCACAACAAGCAAGTTTTTCCAGCGTATTAGTTTAAGAAATGTTCCCATAGTTTTTAAAATTATTAATTCTACGTTTCAAAAGAATCTTTACACATCCAAATGTTTTTTGCTCTCATAACCTGTTCTACAATATCTCTAACACAAGCATCGCCGCCTTTTTTATCAGAAATATAAAGAGAAATTTCCTTTATTTCCGAAGCTGCATCGGCAGGACAACATGGTAATCCCACTTTTTGCATCACTTTAAAATCAGGAATATCATCGCCCATATATAAGATTTTACTTCTGTCAAGATTGTTTTCTAACACTAATCGATCAAATTCAGGGAGTTTGTTTTTGCATTTTATGATTACATCTTTTATTCCTAAATTTTGAAATCTCAATTTAACATCATCATTATATCCACCTGAAATAATAAATACTTTTATGCCTTTTTTTATTGCATATTGTAATACATATCCATCTTTTACATTAGTTGTTCTATCTAATTCGCCATTTTTAGAAATTGTTACCTGCGATGATGACAGAACTCCGTCAATATCAAAAAACATAGCTTCAATATCTGACAATATTTCTTTAAAATTGAGATTTCGGAGAGAGTCTTTGTGCATTTTTATTTATTTTATTTTAAACTTTGATTTAATACTATTGGTTAAAACCTCATAAACTTGGGAATATTGCTTATTATTCTTAATAAGTTCTTTATGCTTTTTAATTGTAAGATTATCACTTCTTATTGCTGGTCCAGTTTGAGAATCAGCAGCGTTATTATTCAGGATTTTAAAGAAACTTTGTTCTAATAACGGTTTTATGATGTCGGAGCTAATATCGTTTTCTGATAGAATATCTTCGGCAATGTTTACACAATGATTCATAAAATTACTTGCGAAAACGCCGCTTAGATGAACGATTTCACGCTTAGATGCATCAATATTAAAAGTTGGGCAATTAAGTCTTTTTGCAATTTTCTCAAGTTCGAGATATGTTTCATGGTTAGACCCTTCTATACAAATAGGCACCTTGCTAAAATCTGTTTCAACATATTTTGTAAAAGTCTGAAAAGGGTAGAAAACTCCATAATTACGTGTTTTGTTTTTGAAAATTTCAATAGACAGACTTCCTGCTGTATGTGCGAGTATGCTGTCTTTTTTAATTTTAATTTTATCGCAAATACTTATATTTGCTTCATCATTCATAATAAAAAAATAGATGTCAGCGTCTTGAATAATATCGGTGATGTTGATTGTGTGAGAACAGTTAATTTGTTTTGCAAGCGCCGAAACTGATCTAATATTCCTTCCAAAAATTTGTTTAACATTTATTTCGGCATTTTTTAGAGCCTTTGCAAAGTGACTTGCAACGTTTCCCGAACCTAAAATTACAATATCTGGCATAAATTTACGATTTTCTATTACAAATTTAATAGTTTTAACTGGATAATAATCATTAAATATGATTTTTATAAAATTATTAACAAAACGTGTGTTTTTAATGAACCAAAAGCTAATTTTATGCGTCTAAAAAATAAAACTGAGAAAATGTTTTTATAGCAATCGTTATTTTAAACTATTCTTACTAAATTGAGAGACTTAAATCAATAGCATTAGGATGAAAAATTTGTTTTTGACATTATTCGTTTTTTGTATAAGCTATTTTGTTTTTTCACAAGAAAAACAGGATGTTGATGTAAAGTCAATTCTAAGTAATCGTGGGGAAATATACTTCAGTTTCAAGGCATGTCCGTCAGAAATACAGAGTTCTGTTGATGTTTTATCTGTTGATTCCTATGATGGGAAAGTGGTAAAGGCTTATGCAAATCAGCAACAATTTGTAAAATTTCTTGAAACTGGAAAGGAGTTTGAATTAGTAGAAGATTATTATTCATCCAAAGCTCTTACAATGGCAACTAGTTTAGCTGAGATGGAAAACTGGAATCGTTATCCTACTTATGAAGTTTATGTAGAAATGATGCAAAATTTTGCTGTAAATTATCCTGATATTTGTAAACTTGACACAATTGGATTTAGCGGCGATGGAAGGCTTTTATTAGTTGTTAAAATATCGGATAATGTTGCTGTTCAAGAAGCAGAGCCAGAGTTCTTTTATACTGGGATGATGCATGGCGATGAACTTGTTTCGGGTATGCTTTTTCTTCGTTTAATTGAGCATATCTTGGTAAACTATGGAACAGATACCCAAATAACAAACTTAGTTGATAATGTACAAATATTTAGCAATCCGTTTGCAAATCCCGATGGAACATATTACGGAGGAAACCAAACTGTAGCAGATAGTCGCAGAAATAATGCTGCAAATATCGACCTTAACAGGAATTATCACGATTTTATAGAAGGCGAGCATCCCGATGGTAACGACTATGGCATTGAAACTCTTGAATTTATGAATTATGCTGGCGGAAGAAATTTTGTTATGTCTGCAAACAGTCATAGCGGAGCCGAATTAATTAATTATCCTTATGATACCGATCCTACTTATCCTGCCGATAATGATTGGTGGGTTCTAATTTCGCGAGAATATGCAGATAATGCACAAGAAAACTCCCCATCAGGTTATCTAACTGATGAAGGCAATGGCGTTACAAACGGTTATGCTTGGTACACTATAACTGGTTCAAGGCAGGATTATATGAATTATTATCATAATTGTCGAGAACTTACACTTGAATTAAGCACATCAAAAAAACTTAATGCAGAAGAACTTCCAAATCATTGGACATATAACCAAAAAGCTTTACTAGATTATTTGGAACAAGTTACTTATGGTTTAAGAGGGATTGTAACAGACTCGATTACTGGTGAGCCATTGCAAGCCAAGGTTTATATTGATAGTTACGACACTTTTAATTCGCATGTATATTCTTTTCCTTTGCATGGAGATTATTACAGATTATTATTTGAAGGAACTTATTACGTAAGTTTTTCTTGTGAAGGATACGGGTCAAAAACTTTTGAAGTTGACATCAATAATTATGAGCAAACAATCCTTGATGTTCAGTTGATAGATCTCAATGCTTTGCCACCTTCGGTAAGTTTTATTTCTAATACACAGACAACAGATTGTAATCCTGAAATTCAGTTTATTAATACATCTGAAGCATCGGAATCAACTACGTATTATTGGGATTTTGGAGACGGGTCTTCGATAAGCTTAGACACCAGCCCCTTACACGCATATACTCAAAATGGAACTTATAATGTGAAATTATATGGAGAAAATGAGCATGGTATAGATTCTCTTTGGGCTATGTTTTATATTAATATAAACCTTAATGAGCTTAATGATATTTATGATTATGTTATCTGTGAAACTTCTGGTTCGGTTGAAATTAATCCCGGTTTGCAAGGCGAAGTAAATTGGTTTAATTCAGTTCTTGATGAGGATGCTTTTTATACAGGAGACGAGTTTACAACTCCGTTATTAAACGAAACCACAACGTATTTTATACAAGAAACTGTTTTTGGCGAAGATTATAATGGGGGCGAAGCAAATAATTCGGAAGGTGGTAGTTATGTTTCAGAAACTAATAGTTATCTACTATTTGATTGCCATACTAGTTGCAAATTAGAAACTGTAAAAGTTTATGCCGAAAATGCTGGTACAAGGACTATTTATCTCAAAAATTCAGAAGGAAACACCATATATAACGAGGATTTTTATATTGACGCTGGGGAACAAATTGTAAATCTAAATTTTGATTTGCCAGTTGAAAACGATTTTAAATTAGGTTGCGCAAATCCGCAAGGTTTGTACCGAGGGGCAACGGGTATTTTGGCAACTTTCCCTTATCCGTATAATATTGGAGATGTAATTACGATTAATAAAAGTAATGTTGTTTGGTGGAATGATGGAAATCGTTATTACGCTCATTTTTATGATTGGAATATTGGTTTGCCCGATTGTGTTTCTGAAAGAACTCCAGTTAATGTATTTGTAAATGAAGATGTAGATGCACAATTTACTTATTCTGCAAATTCAAGTACTGTTACTTTCGAAAACACATCTGTAGGATCAGATTCTTATCTTTGGGATTTTGGAGACGAAACGTCATCGTCAGAAATAAATCCGACACATATTTATGCGGAAACTGGAACTTTTACTGTAAAACTAACCGCATCAAGCGATTGTGGTTCAGACGAATATGAAACAGATGTTTATGTTGAAACTGGGATTAACGAAACAATCATCAAAACGAATATAATATTTCCAAACCCAACTAATGGATTACTGAATGTTCGCTCAGAAACTGATATTACTTCGATTAAGATTACAGATATTAGCGGGAAAATTATTCAGAATTTTAGTTGTAAAAATCAAAATAAACTTCTTATAGATTTATCCGATTATGATAGTGGGATTTATTTTATTGAGCTTACCGATATTGATAAAAATAAAGATGTTTTAAAAATTATTAAAAATTAGACAAACACATTATGAGAAATTTTACTTTAGCATTACTATTCTTACTCAGCTCATCGTTTTTATTTGGACAATTAAGTGACGAAATGGAATTTGCCTATCAAACACTTGAAACGAGAGGTGAGTTTTATTTTACATTTACTTATGAAAGTAAAGATCAGGTAACAGAATTTTCACAGTTTTTATCAATTGATAATGTTGTAGGAACAACCGTTTATGCCTATGCAAATGCAGCAACATTCGAAACTTTTAAAAATTATGATATTCCATTTGAGAGAGTACACGATTACTATAATACCAGCAAGGCTCTCACAATGGCAACAACTGTTGCACAAATGGTTAATTGGGATAGATATCCTACACATGCAGTATATGAACAAATGATGCAAGATTTTGTGGATGATTATCCTACAATGGCAAGACTTGAAACTATCGGAACGTCTGTTGAAGGATGGCCGATTCTTTGCCTTGTAATTTCTGACAATGTAAATACAGACGAAGATGAACCTGAGTATTGGTGGTCAAGTTCAATGCATGGAGATGAAACTACAGGTATTATTACGACTCTAAGATTTGCTGATTACCTTTTAAGTAATTACGGATCAATTTCTCAAGTTACTAATCTTGTTGATAATGTTGAAATTTATATAAATCCAATGGCAAATCCGGATGGAACATTCTATCAGTCTTCGACAGGAACATCTATTAGTAATGCCAGAAGATACAATGCTAATAATGTTGATTTGAACAGAAATTTTCCAAGAATGGAAGGTGGTAGCGTTACCAATCAGACTGAGATTCAAATTATGATGGATTATGCGAGTGCACATGATTTTGTTATGTCAGCAAATATTCATGGAGGTGCTGAGCTTGCAAACTATCCGTGGGATACTTACACTTCAATTAATAAATCACATGCTGACAACACTTGGTGGGATTATGTAAGTCATGTTTATGCCGACAATGTTATTTCTGTTAGTGGAGGAGCATCATTTACAAGTGATTTTTCAAATGGGGTAACAAATGGAGGAGACTGGTATGTTATCACTGGAAGCCGTCAGGATTATATGAATTACTTTCAAGGATGTCGTGAAATAACTTTGGAGATTTCTGGTGTTAAAGATGTTGCAGTGGCAAATTTAAATACATATTGGAATTATAATCGTCAGGCTATGCTCGATTATACAGAACAGGTTTTGTATGGATTCAGAGGAATTGTTTCAGATGCTTGCACAGACAATGCATTATCTAACGTTAAAGTTGAAATTACTGGACATGATAAAGATAATTCAGAAGTATATTCTTCTGCTCCAGTTGGTAATTACCATAGACCTATTTATGCAGGCACATATGACGTTACATATTCACTTACAGGTTATCAGACACAAACACATACTGTAACTATTACTAATGATGTTTCTACGAGATTAGATATTCAATTAGTTCCAAATAGTGTTGCTTCACCAGATTTTTCTGCTTCAGGTGTTAATGTTCCTGTTGGCACAGATGTTACTTTTACCGATTTAAGCTCAGGTACAGTTAGTGTTTATTCTTGGGTTTTTGAAGGCGGAGATCCTGCTGTAAGTTCTGACGCAAATCCAGTTGTCAATTATGCTGCTGATGGCGTTTATGATGTTAGTCTTGAAATTGAAAGTGCTGGTTGTACAATCACAGAGCTTAAAGAAGATTATATTACCGTTTATATTCCGGGAGCACCAGTTACTGATTTTGTAGCTGATGTAACCGAAACATGTATGGGCATTGTTCAATTCACCAATAACTCAGTTGATGCTGTTGATTACGAATGGGATTTTGGAGATGGCTCGCCTGTTAGCAACGAAATAAATCCTACTTACACTTATAATCAAAGTGGGACTTTTACTGTTTCTCTTACTGCAACAAATGCTTATGGAACAAATGTGAAAACACGTACTGATTATATTATTGTTAATTTACCTGAAGCACCAGTAACAGTTAGTGCTCAGTCATGTGGACCAGCTACTTTAATTTTGAGTGCAAACGGTGAATCAACACTCCAATGGTACGATGCAAATATTGATGGAAATCTTGTCAATACAGGTAATACTTTAGAAGATAATTTTACAAATACAACCACTTATTATGTGCAATCGGGCGTTACTCCTGACCTGTTTTATGGTGGAAATTCTGATGTTAATGTAAATGGCGGAAACCATACTTCAAATGCATATTATTTAATTTTCAATGCTCACGAAGATTTTCGTCTTGTTTCGGTTGAAGTAAATTCTTCAAGTGCTGGAAATAGAATTATTCAACTTCGAAATAGTTCTAATGCAGTTATTGAGTCAAAAACAGTAAATCTGTCAACTGGAATAAATACAGTTGAGCTAAATTTTGACATTTCTGCGGGGACAAATTATCAATTAAAATGTGGAACAACAACTCCAAATTTATGGAGAAATAACAGTGGGACAAGTTGGCCTTATAATATTGGGGATGTTGTTTCTATTACTGGTACAAATGCTGGAAATACAGATTATTATTATTATTTTTATAATTGGGAGATTTTTTACGGAGATGAATGTGTTAGCTCAAGAACTCCTGTTACAGCAGAAATCCTAGAAACACCTAATGCAGATGCTCCAGAAAATGTAACAGCATGTGATTCTTATTATCT
>JAQVPT010000150.1 GCA_028701945.1 Bacteroidales bacterium | reverse complement strand
CCTTTTCTAATGCTCTAATTCGTTTTAATTGTTTTGGTGTCATACCATGCTTAAGTCCTTCAACTCCCATAGCAGTAAATTTATCCTTCCACTGATAATAGGTGGTAGGGAAAATACCATGTTTGGCTAAAGTTTCATTAACACCATTCTCTGAGGCTTCTTTTAAAATCGCCAGTTTTTGCTCTTGTGTAAATTTTCTTTTCTTCATAACGACAAAATTAATTATATTTTTTAAACTATAATCTTGTCTGATTATTTAAGGGGCTAAAACAACAGGACTGTTGTGGTCTATCATATACTCTCTAAGTGCATTCCAATATTCTTGTTGTAAAAGTTTTGTTTCGGTTAGATTACTGTTTTGAGTATTGGTCTTTATCATTTTTGACCAATCATTGGGTTTAGAAATCATTTTAAACAATGGAGCAGCATCAGAATTGCCAATTTTATATGATTCGATTTCTATACCAAAAAAATTAAACGTTTCGTCAGTGATTCTGTTCAACCAATCGAGTGCAGCTCGGTGTTCCTCAGTAAATCGTTGGGCAATCCAAACAATACTAACAGCGTCAAGTCCGGCTGCATATGTCAATAGTTGACCTAAATGTGTATGGTCTGTCTTTTCGAGCTGATTTTCAATTAAAACAAAATGATTATTAGAAATATCTTTACATAAAATATCTGCTCTGAAAGGTCCTACATTCTCTTCCTGACCTAAAACTTCCAATTCAATCCCAATTATCTCACTTAAAGTTTTAATATTACCTTCCTGAGCAAGCCATGGCGTAAAGTCCTTATCTTCTTTTGCCCAAAATTTTCTTAGTTCTATTTTCTCTAATTTTCCTAATTGCATTTCAGATATAATATAAGTATGATAAAATAATTTAATTATCTCCAAATATAATAATTATTAGATGTTTTCTGTAATGTAATCTAAAAATATTACTAATTAATATTAACTTTGAAATGTCTTTTATATGTCCAAAATTTCTAATAACTTTACGCAAAATAATAGAATCATGCCAACAATTTACGATAATATTGAAGAAATTCTTGCTACAGACCTCAAAGAAACTCTTCAGCAATCTTACAAATCTGACTTTTGTGTAGGATATTTTAACCTAAGAGGATGGAAAAATGTTACTGAGTATATTGAGAATTTTGAGGGTAATGAGGATAGTTGTTGCAGATTGATTGTTGGGATGCAAAGACCTCCTGAGGATCTACTTAAACAAATTGTATCCAAACAAAAAGAAGGTCTGGTTGATCAGGCACAGGTTGTAGCTTTAAAGAAGGCAATGTCTTACGAATTTAGGGAGCAATTAACTTTTGGAATACCTGATGCTAAAGATGAAATTGCTTTGCAACAATTGGCAAATCAACTTTTAAGCGGTAAAGTTAAGGTTAAACTATATTTAAGCCATCCTTTACATGCGAAACTATATTTGTGCTATCGGAATGATAAAAAATCACCGATAATCGGATATGTAGGAAGTAGTAATTTAACATTCTCAGGACTCGAAAAACAAGGAGAATTAAATGTTGATGTTGTTGAAAAAGATGCAGCAGAAAAACTTGCCGAATGGTTTAACGACAGATGGGAAGACAGGTATGCAATTGATATTTCAGAAGAACTTGCCGAAATAATAGGTGAAAGTTGGGCTGGCGAGAAAACAATTCCACCATATTATATTTACCTAAAAATTGCTTATCATCTATCTCAAGAGGCACAAACTGGAGAAAACAATTTTGACATTCCAAAAGAGTTTAACCATTTATTGCCATTTCAAAAGAAAGCTGTTACTCTTGCTGCACAGCACTTGCATAATCGAAACGGAGTGATAATTGGTGATGTTGTGGGGCTTGGTAAAACAATGACCGCATCTGCTTTAGCTAAATTATTTGAAGATACATTCGTTTTAGAAACTCTAATAATATGCCCAAAAAACCTTGTGGAAATGTGGAAAGATTATGTTCACAAATACCATTTAAGAGCTGTTGTGAAAAGTATTTCTACCGTAAATGATACTTGGCTAGAGAAAGAAAGAAGATACAGACTTATAATTATTGACGAAAGCCACAACCTTAGAAATAAGGAAGGAAAAAGATATGGGTTTGTTAAGGACTATATAGATAGGAATGAGACCAAAGTAATTTTGTTAACTGCAACGCCATACAATAAAACATATTATGATTTGTCAAATCAATTGAGATTGTTTATTTCGGAAGATTTAGACCTAGGAATTAGTCCGGAAAGGTATATTGAATCAATTGGAGGTCAACATGAATACAAAGCTATTTATGACACCAGTCCATTTAGTATTGCTGCATTTGAAAAAAGTGAATTTGCAGATGATTGGAGAGACTTATTAAAAATGTTTCTTGTACGTAGAACACGTTCGTTTATCCGAGATAATTATGCAGAAACTGATGAAGAAAACAATAGGAAATTTTTAACTTTTGATGATGGAAATCGGTTTTATTTTCCTGACAGAATTCCACGTAAAATAGAATATGATTTTGATATAGATAATCCTGATGATGTTTATGCAAGCCTTTTTTCTAAGGAGGTTGTAGATACAATAAATAAAATGACTTTACCTAGATATGGTTTAGGTCAGTTTATTGATGACAACAAACTTACTAATGTCACTGAAGGCGATCAAAAACAACTAGATAATCTTACTCGTGCTGGTAAAAGACTAATGGGATTCTGCCGAACAAATTTATTTAAAAGATTAGAAAGTAGTGGATATGCATTTTTAATCTCTCTTGCCCGTCATGCAATGCGAAATTATGTTTATATTCATGCTATAGAAAATAAAATTCCTTTGCCAATTGGCTCACAGGAAACAAGTGTAATGGACGAATTTCTTGAAGAACATGATGAGAATTTACAAGAATTAGGTCAAATAAGCATACACTGCGATCTTGATGAATATCTAAAGGGAGCTGAAAAGATATATAATACAATGGCTGCAAAGCCTCAGAAGTTCAAATGGATTTCGCCTGAATACTTCAAACCATCTTTGAAAAAGAAATTAAAAAAAGATGCAGAGATAATCATGCAAATTTTAAATCTTGGCAAGGATTGGGAGTCATCTTTTGATAAAAAGATTGATTCGCTTGAGGAACTTGCAAGTAAAACACATAAAGACGAAAAAATCCTAATCTTTACGCAATTCGCCGATACTGCTAAGTATCTCGAAAATGAACTAAAAAGGCGAGGCTTAACTGAAATGGAATGCGTAACAGGAAATACCGAAAACCCAACAGCATCTGCTCATAAATTTAGTCCATTTAGTAACGAGATTAAACTAAAAGGAGATGAAACCCGAATTCTAATAACCACAGATGTTTTAAGCGAAGGTCAAAACTTGCAAGATGCACATATTATTGTAAATTTTGATTTACCTTGGGCATTAATTCGTCTTATACAAAGAGCAGGACGTGTTGATAGAATTGGACAAAAATCGCCCGAAATATATTGCTATTCTTTTCTACCGGCAGAAGGTGTTGAAACAATAATTAACTTACGCTCTCGCCTTCAAAACAGAATTCACGAAAACTCTGAGGTTGTTGGTTCTGATGAAGTGTTTTTTGATGGAGACCCAGTGAATATTAGAGATCTATATAACGAAAAGGCGGATATTTTAGATGAAGATGAAGGAGATGATGATGTTGACTTAACATCAAAAGCTTATGAAATTTGGAATCAGGCAATAAAAGCAAATCCAAGCTTAAAAAAGACTATTACACAATTACCAAATGTAGTGTATTCAACTAAAGAAAAGCCTGATTTTGTATTGAACAATGGAGTGATTACATATCATAAAACACCAGCAGGTACAGATATATTAACCTGGCTTGATGAAAGTGGAAATGTAAGATCAAGAAGTCAAAATCGTATTCTCAAAATATTGGAATGTTCTATTGACACTCCGGCTGTTGAATCCTTGATAAATCATCATAAATTAGTTGAAAAATCTGTTGATATTTCAAATAAAATTCAGAAATCGACAGGTGGACATCTTGGTAAGAAATCAAGTTCACGGTATAAGACTTATATGAGATTAAATCGCTATTTTGACGAAACTAAAAACACTCTGTTTGAAAATCAAGAATTAAAAAAAGCAATTGATGATATTTTTAAATATCCTATGCAAGAAAGTGCAAAAAACCATATAAATGTAAGATTAAGATTAGGAATATCTGACGAAGAACTTGCTGAATTTATTATAAATAAGCGTAATGAGGGTAAACTCAGTATTATGGATAATAAAGTCGCAGAAAATAATATGCCAAGAGTAATTTGTTCAATGGGATTAAATGAAAATATATAATATGGAAGCTATTAAAAAGAAGATTTTTAACAGATATATTGAGAATTTTGAATTTGAACATCTCTTTAATCAATTGGGGTGGAATTATAAAGATGAAAGTTTTCCTAAAAAAGCTGCTGACGAAATATTCAATTTTAATCTTATTGCTGAAAAGGCTGGTTTTTCAATTTTAATCTGTTTGTCTGACAAAAATGGACATATTCCAGAAGCACAAACACGAAAGAAAATACACACTGAAATTGCTAAATTGCATCATGAGCATTTGATTATTTTTATTGACAAGGAAAAAACCATTCAGCAATGGGAACTTCTTGTTCGTGAACCAAATAAACCTGTGCGGACTGTTAGCCATAAATGGAGAAAAGGACAAGCTCCAGAATTACTATATCAAAAATTAGCAGGTGCATTTTTTTCTATAAAGGAAGATGAAGAAGGCAGCCTTACTATTATAGATGTAGTTGAAAGAATCAAACAAAACTTTGGTGCTAATGCTGAAAAAGTCACAAAGAAATTCTATGCCGAATTTAAAAAACAACATACTCAATTTCTCGAATTTATCAGTGGTATTGAAGATGTGCTACCAGATAAGGAAAATTCCAATAAACAATGGTATTCTTCGTTAATGCTTAATCGTTTGATGTTTTGTTATTTTATTCAAAAAAAAGGCTTTTTAAATGAAGATAGAAATTATCTACAACACAAACTTAAAGAATGTCAGGATCTTTCAGGTAAGGATAATTTCTATAGTTTCTATAGAAGTTTTCTTTTAGAATTGTTTCATGATGGATTAGCAAAACCTGAAAGTAAACGAAAAACCGATTTGCCTGTTGACATGGGGAAAATACCATATCTAAATGGAGGTTTATTTGATGTACATGAACTCGAAAAACAATTCGATAAAATCAATATTGATGATACAGCATTCGAAAAAATATTTAACTTTTTTGATAATTGGGAATGGCATCTCGACACAAGAGAAAATGCCGAAGGAGATACTATAAATCCTGATGTAATAGGTTATATTTTTGAGAAATATATTAACGATAGGGCTTCAATGGGAGCCTACTATACAAAAGAAGACATTACCGAATACATAAGTAAAAATACCATTATTCCATTCTTGTTCGATGAAACGAAACGGAATTATGAAAAAGCATTTGAATCAAATTCCGAATTATGGAATTTTATTGCAGATAGCGGAGACGACTACATTTACGATGCCGTAAAGCACGGAGTACCTGCAGCAGGTGGTTTATTCAACGATTTACCCGATGGAATTAAATCAGGATTTATTCCAGAACTCAATAACAAAATTGTAAAAGAAGATAATACACCGCATTTATGGGAGTTGCGAAAAGCATGGAATCTGAATGCGCCTCAAGATATTGCACTACCTACCGAAACATACAGAGAACTAATAGACAGAAGAAAAAGATATGCAGAAATAAAAGCAAAAATCGAAAATGGGGAACTAACTAGCATAAACGATTTTATTACTTACAATTTGAATATTAGACAGTTTACACAAGATTATATTGAAACATGTAAAGACCCCACGTTTATTAAGAATTTTTATAATGTACTAACCAAAGTTACTATACTTGACCCTACTTGTGGTTCAGGTGCATTTTTATTTGCTGCTATGAATATTCTTGAACCTTTGTACGAAACCTGCTTAAAACGGATGGAAGAGTTTACAGAGGAAGAACCTGACAAACATAAGTATTTTGAGAAAATCCTTAATAAATTAAGATCAGACAAGCACCCCAATTTGCAGTATTTTATTTATAAAAACATAATACTCAATAATCTTTATGGTGTTGATATTATGAGGGAAGCTGTTGAAATTGCTAAACTTCGTTTATTCCTTAAACTTGTAGCAACTGTTGATGTTGATAAAAGCAAAAAGAATTTCGGACTCGAGCCATTGCCTGATATTGACTTCAATATACGAGCAGGAAATACTCTTATTGGATTTGCAAATGAGACAGAACTACTTGAAACTATTAGAAAAAAGGATGCACTATTTGCGGAAGCCAAACTCGAAGAGTTTAAAGACGAATTTGAAATAGTGGGCATGGCTTATATGCGTTTTCAAGATGCACAGCTTATAAACAATCAAGGAAGTGGTGATTTTCGTAAAACAAAAAAAGAGCTTTTTGACAGATTAAAGTCTTTGAACCAAAAACTCAATTACTATCTTGCAACTAACTATGGCATTGATGCTGAAAAACAAAAAGTAAAATATCAAAACTGGCTACAAACTTATAAGCCATTCCATTGGGTTGCAGAATTTTATGAAATTATTTCAGAAAGAGGGGGCTTTGATTGCATCATTGGTAATCCACCGTATGTACAAACAAACGACGTAAAGTATATTATTATTTCCGAAGAGATAAAACACTCAAATCTTTTTGCATCTATACAAATAAGATGCGCTACAATTTCAAATGGATTCTCATTCTGCGGACTAATAGTGCCAATGAGCATAAGTAGCATTAGGGATTATTCATTATTACGCAAATTGTTGATGAAAAATTATGGTTCATTGTACATAACTAATCACGCTATTCGTCCTATGTCTCTATTTGAAGGAATTTCTCAAAGAGTTTCAATTGTCCTCTCTTTTCATAAAGGCAAAAGTTCTTCTTCCATATTTACTACAAAATATTTAAGAACAAAAAATATTAATATTCTTTTTCAGAATATAAAATATTCGATAGTTACACCTGATAGCAATAGAGATAGTTTAATCCCAAAACTCTACAATATAGAAGGCGTTGATGTATGGAAAAAAGTTAATTCCCAAAATAAAGCATATGCACAATTACTGTCAAGTGGAGAAGAATCAGTTTATATAAAAGATTATGGTGAATCATATTGGATTTTCCCCTTTAAATTTTCGCCTTACCTTACTCCATTAAAATCATTTAAAGAGTTTAAAATTAATAAAAAAGGCATAAATTCTTTTTTCTGTTTCTACAATTCTACAACACATTATTTCTTTTACTCTGCTATATCTGACTGTTGGCACTTTGGTAATTGGCATTTAAAGGAATTTCCTATTAGTTTAGAATATGAGCTTCAATTAGTAGAACTGTCAAAATTATTAGAAAACTCATATAAAACAAATCGAATTACACGATATGACAAAAGAGCAAATGGAAATATATATGAATATAAAGTTTCAAAATCCAAACCCATCATCGATCAAATAGATACCTTAATTGCCCAGCATTATGGTTTTACTGAATCTGAGTTGGACTTTATAATAAACTACGACATAAAGTACAGGATGGGTAAATCCTTGGAGGCTTATGTAGATGGTACATTGGGAGAGGAGGAAGTTGAGGGGGATGATGAGTAGGAAAAGTAAAAAATAATATATTTGTAAAACAATGAATGAAAATCAATTATACGATTTATTAGAAGAGTTCATCAGCCTTCCTGAAGAAACAGCATGGGTTGAGTTTAAGCTTGGTGCAGGTAGCGTTACAAATGATCAGATAGGCGAATATATTTCTGCAATGAGCAATGGCGCGACCATTAAAAATAAAGCTTTTGGTTATTTGATATGGGGAGTGGTTGATGGAACTCAGGAGATTAAAGGAACTAATTTTAGTTTTGCAAAAGCCAAACATGGTAATCAGGATTTAGAGTTATGGCTACGGAATCTATTACACCCTAAAATTAATTTTGAAATACACGAGTTTGATTATCAGGGCAAACATATTACATTATTAAAAATTCCAAGTGCAAAAGGAGAACCAACTCATTTTAAAAAGATCCCATATATCAGAATTGGAAGTAATAAAACCGATTTACGGAATTTTCCTGAATATGTTAGAATTATTTATAACTCACATGAGGATTGGAGTGCAAAAACAATTGAGAATGCAAGTATAGAAGATTTGGATAAAAATGCTTTAAAACTTGCTCGTGAAAAATTTAAAGAAACAAATTTAAATAAACCATTTTACAATAAAATAGACGCTTGGGACGATGATAAGTTTTTGGATAAGGCAAAAATTACAATAAATGGGAAAATCACAAATACAGCAATTATTTTACTAGGTAAAGAAGAATCGTCACACTATTTATTGCCAGCATTTACCGAAATAACATGGAAACTTGAAACAGAAGAGAAAGCTTACGAACATTTTGGAGCACCTTTACTAATAAATACAACAAAAGTTCTTC
>JAQVPT010000149.1 GCA_028701945.1 Bacteroidales bacterium | reverse complement strand
CGAATGGGACGCCCGGGTCAACGAGATCGCCCGCTTCGTCGCGCCGGACCGCATTCCGCACTCCACCGTGCTCTCGGTCGATCAGGCGGGCAGCAACGCGAGCTTCTTCGGCAGCCTGGCGCTAGCTGCAATAATTTGTCCATCACTATCAACACTTGCGGCCATAATATTATTAGAACAGTAAACTAAATCAACTGTTACAGGATTGTTAGATGCATCATAAGCAACCGCATTAATCTGAAAAATATTAGTTCCCATCAAACTTAAATTAACTGATGTCTGATTTACAGTAATATGATCAACTAAAGGATTACCTGTGCCACAATCGCAATCATCAGCTATGGCAGCAATAATTGAAGATGCTCCACCAACATAAGGGTTTGAAATATCATAAGCAACAACAAATGTCATCATACCAGCCATTGCATCACTTTTCATTGTAACAAGCCCTGAACTGTTAACAGTCGCAATATCAAACATACTAAAACCATAAGTTGGGATTTTCCAAGCAAAGTTTACACCTGTTAATTCGGATGCAGTTGTACGAGTAATATGATAAGCTTTAGCAGTAAATTGACGTGTTCCACCAGCAGGAATATTAACATAGAAAGGCTCTACTACAACAAGTGTATCAGGATTCACAACCAAGCTTGCTTGCCCCATCATTCCGTCAATTGTTGCATAGACGTATGTTTCACCAGGATTTACAGGTGTTACAAGACCAGAACTATTTACTGTAACAATACTTGCATCAGCTGTAGTCCATGTTGGAGTTTTTCCGCTAACAAGTGCACCATCAAAATCGTAAGCTTTTGCAGTTAATTGAACGGTTTCGTTTTGAAATAAATCAGCAGATGACGGCGTAATGTCAACTTTAACAACCGGTAATTTAACTGTATAAGGAGCAATTACTTGAACTGGAACAATATTTACAGGATTACCTTGAATACTAGTTGCAGTAACAGTAATATAACAACTACCAGCCTTATTAAAAGAGACCAATCCGCTGTTCGAAACAGAAGCTACAGATGCATCGCTAGAAACATAAGAACATGTAGGTTCATCAGCTCCTGTCGCTGTTAAATGTATTGCGTCTAATTGAATTGAACCGCCAACTTCGTAAAGAATTGCACAAGGTGCAACAGTAAATAAAGAAGGTACATAAATACCTAAAGGTGCAGTTGCATTAATAGTAACACCATCAATTGTTACAGAAGCGGTAATTGTTACAGTACCTTCAGCAACAACTGAAATTACACCACTAGAAGAAATAGTAGCAATGCCTGATGATGATGTTTTCCAGGTTACATTTCCGGCATCAGTTGCATTACCTTCTTTATCAATAAGTTTTGCAGAGTAACTAACCGATTGATTTGGATTAATTCTTTGTGCTCCGTTTTCGATTAATAAAACATAGTTTTTATCTGCATTGTCATCAGCATTGTCATCCTCTTTTTTGCAAGAGCTAGTTCCCATCACAAGAAAACAACCAAACGCCAGCAATAAAACACTTGTTGTCAATGTTTTTAATTTCATATTTTTCATATTTGTTTTTATTTTTATTTTCCCTACTCTTAAGGTTTTTCAGATACACCCTGATTTTTTTTATGGTTACAGCTCCACATATCTTGTCTGTCGTTTTCAAAAACCACGCCATCAATAGTTTATCAGCAAAAATAAACATAAAAAAAAGCAGAATCATAAGTTCTGCTTTTTAAAATTTAATTAAACTTATTCTTTATTTTTTTTTCTATCAATTGGTAAAATTCCTGCCATATCTCCAATAACATTTACAAGATCTGAGCCAGTTGGAACAACAATTTTAGCATTATCTTTAAGAGCAATCTCAAGAGTTTCTAATTTCTTTAAAATTTGAGCATTACCAATAAAATATTTATCAGCAGCCTCATTAACTAATTTTATAGCTTCTGCTTCACCTTCAGCATGAAGAATTTTTGCTCGTTTATAACCTTCAGCTTCTTTAATTTTAGAACGTTTTGTTCCATCAGCAGATGTTTCAGCAGCGGTTGCATAATCGATAGCTGCAATTTTTTCATTTTCTGCTTTAACAACCTTGTTCATAGTATCTTGAACGTCACTTGGGGGGTCAATTTGCTTTAATTCAGTACGTACAATATCGATACCCCAAGTTTTAGTCTCATCACATAAAGTTCTATGTAGTTCTGCATTAATTTTCCCACGTTCGCTATTTGCAGATTTTAGTGTTAAAGTTCCAATGATATTCCTCAAAGTTGTACGTGCAAGATTAACAATCTGCCACTGATAATTATCCACATTATACTGTGAGCTTTTAACACTTTCTTCATCCATGTTTACTTTAAAATAAACTTGAGCGTCCACACTTGCATTAAGATTATCGTTTGTAATAATTTCCTGAGGCTGTGCATCAACCATTTGTTCGGTAGTATTTACTCTATACAATTTGTCGATTCCAGGAATAATCCAATGAAAACCCGGATTTGCATACTTGTTGTACCTTCCAAGTCTTTCAATTAAACCTCTGTGAGTTGGTCGAATGATTCTGATACCTGAAATTAAGAAAGCGAGCACAAGTGCTCCGATAATAAAATAATATTGCATTTCCATAAAAATAATTTTTAGTTAGTAAGTATTTAATTAGAATATTCAAAGATACGGTAAAATTAATTAAGTTGAGATAATAATAAAATAATTAACAAAAATATAACAGACTACTGTATTGTCCACAGCAAACTCATACTTTTATGTTGCTGCAATCACTACGAATTGCACAAATAGTCTGAGCCAGCCAGCTGGCTGGCTCAATTAGTTTAACCCAAGACTGAACAGAGTGAAAGTTACGGGTTAAAATCTACAGAACAATCTCTTTTTGGCATGTGTTTTTGGTGCTTTTGCAAACCAAAAACCATGACAAAAGACTTTTTACGTTAAAAGTATGCGTTTGCTCTAGCGTATTGTCAAACAACAAACTATTTTTTTAAAGTTTTGATTACAAATCCCATTACTACGGTTCCAACAATCCCTGCAATAATAATCACTATTTGACCAGAGATGCTTTTTACAAAAACAATTGTTGATAAAGCTATCATCACCCACATTACCGATATTGAATATATCTTTGTTGCAAGAGGGATTGCTTTATTCTTTTGATATTGACATATATACTTTCCTAAAAACTTATTATTTATTAGTTTATCGTATAATTGTTTGTTTGACCTTACATAAAACCATGCTGCAAGTAGCAAAAATGGGGTTGTTGGTAATCCTGGAACAATAATTCCAATTACACCAAGCAATACAGCCAAACTGCCAAGTATTATGTAAAAGATTTTTAGCATCAATTTGCAAAAATAAAAAAAAGAAGGAAACCACCTTATTAATCTTCGGAGATACTAATAAGTTTTTTGCGATAAACTGAAAATAGTGAAGATTTACTAATAATTCCGATGTATTTATCGTCTTGTATTACTGGAAGATTCCATGAATCAGTGATGTTAAATTTATTCATAACTTCTTGCATAGTATCATTTACATCGACCACAACATTAGGTACTCTCATAAGATTTTTCACCCAAGTGTTTTGATAAAGCTCCTGTCTAAACATAATATCTCTGATATCTTCAATATAAACTATTCCTTGCAATTTGCCATCATCATCAATAACAGGAAAAATATTTCGTTTAGATTTTGAGATATAATTAACTAGTTCTCCAAGATTTGCGGTAACTGGGACTTTTTGCAAATTATTTTCTAATACATTTTCAATTTTAAGAAAATTTAAGACCGCCTTATCTTTATGGTGCGTAATTAGTTCTCCCCTTTTAGCCAACTGAAAAGTAAAGATAGAATGTGGCTCAATAAGTTTTACAATAATAAACACAACTGTAACTGCCATCATCAAGGGGACAATAAGTTCGTAGCCGGAGGTAATTTCTGCAATAAGGAACAATCCTGTCAAAGGAGCATGAAGTACACCACTAAGACAAGCAGCCATTCCAACCAAAGCGAAATTACCTGGTGACAAAATATACTCTCCAGCAATTATATTAACCGAGAAAGCAAATAAATATCCTGTCATGGCACCTGTAACAGCCGAAGGTGCAAATATCCCTCCCACTCCGCCTGCTGCAATCGTCATACTTGTTGCGACAACTTTTAATAAAATTAAAGATAACATTAAAATTACGAATAATAAAGCTGAAGAACCAATCTCATTAAACATAAATGCGTTTCCTGTAAATGATTCTAAATCGCCATTAAGAAGATGCGTAACACTCAAATAACCTTCACCATAAAGTTGAGGAAACACATACAATAAAAGTCCAAACAATAGTCCTCCAATAACAATTTTCACCAACTCATTTTTTATTTTCTCAAAGACTTTCTGAACATACAAAAATGTTTTAGTAAAATATAAAGAAACAAAAGCAACAACTACAGCAAGGAGCAGATAATAAGGGATATTCCCTGCCATAAATGATTGAGTAATAGCATATTGAAAGAGAATCCCTTCACCATATAACATAAACGTAACAATTGTTCCGGTTGTAGAAGCCAGCAAAAGCGGAATTAAAGAAAATCGTGTAAGGTCAATCATCAAAACTTCGATTGCAAAAACGACTCCAGCGATAGGCGTATTAAAAATGGCAGATATTCCAGCAGCAGAGCCGCAAGCAAGTAAAAGAGTAATCTCTTTATAATCCATACGCAGCCAACGTGCTAAATTTGAGCCAAATGCTCCTCCTGAGCTAATAACAGGAGACTCAAGACCAACAGAACCACCAAATCCGGCAGTAAAAACTGCACCAAGAACAGAGCTTATTATTTTATGACGCTCCATTTTTGAATTACGCCTCGAAATAGAATATAAAATCTCCTGTACATTATGTTTACTATTGTCTCTAAGTATCCACTTTTTCATAATGTAAGTAATAAAAATACCAACGGCAGGTAGAATAAATAACAACAAACGAATTTCGGTAAAACTCTCAAGTAGGACAAAATCGCGAAGGTAATAAACTGCTGTTTTTAAGCCGAGAGCTAAAAACCCAGCTATAACACCAATTACCAAACTACAAAATAAAAGAAACTGGCGGTCATTTCGTTTTACAATGCTCCAAAGATAAATTTTATTAAATATACTTCTACGTTTAGACATCAACTGCACTTTTATTTGTATTGACGAAAATAGCAAAAATTTAACATAAAATTATCAAAAGAATGATTTTAACTGATAAATTGTTCTTTAATAAGAAATTTATTCATAGATGAGATTTGCTAATGGCAAAATGGTTGGTAGTATGCTTTTGCTGCCGATTCCGAAGCATTGCCCTGTAAAATAACGAAAGTTTATTAAATGCATAAACGCTTAAACCCACACTAAGCAAGTGTTACGCAATAAATCAGCCATGTTGACTTACTATTTTTCTGTTTTTCTCCTTAGTTATTTCGGCAGGTTCGACTACGTCTCAATGCAACGCTCCGCTTAGTTCGACAAACTCACGCATCTCAATACAATGCGTGAGGGGCTAGCTTCGCCGATTACTCCATAATTTGCCGTTGTTTGACAAACCATTAGTGCAACAATATTTTTAAGTTCCAGGAACTGGCGGTGGCGGTGGTAATGGCGGTGGAGTTGCACCAAATACTTGAGTCATTTCGGAGACTTGTCCTGCGGCTGTCCAATTAGCCATTCCGTCTCTCCAGACTAAAGTATCTTTTACCAATGAGCCATTAGCAGCCATTTGTTTTAATGTATTTATATCATAAGGACCAGCTTGCTGACCGTTTACAACAGCAAAAAAAGTTAAAGCCGGTGGCATTGGTGGAGGAGCTCCACCTCCTTGTGGTTGTTGTTGCTGAGGTTGGTTACTTTGATTCATATTAGTCATCATGGTATTTGCCATAGCAAGCCCCATTCCCATTCCCATTCCTTCGGAAGCTCCACCTCCACCTGGATTAGTAGCAGCCGCTTCCATCGCATTAGCAGCTTGAAATTGAGTATATTGTCCCATATTTCCAATAATCCCCATACTTGAACGCTTGTCAAGAGCTTCCTCAACATTTGGTGGAAGTGAGATATTAGAGACTAAGAATTTAGTCATCTCGAGACCATAAGCATTATACTTATCCTTTATTACTTTCCCAATAACCTCGGAAAACTCATTATAATTAGCAGCCATGTCTAACACAGGGATTTTAGCCTCTGCCACTGCATCAGTAAATCGAGTTACAATTATATTTCTTAATTGATTAGTTACCTGTTCTGTTGTAAAGCTTCCATCTGTAACTACGATATCACGTATAAAGGTTGCAGCATCGTTAACTCTAAATTCATAATTACCAAAAGCTCTAATTCTGATAGGGCCAAATTCAGCATCTCTTAACATTACTGGATTAGGCGTACCCCATTTATTATCAAGGAACTTTTTGGTATTTACAAAATACACCTCTGCTTTAAACGGACTGTTAAAACCATACTTCCAACCTTTAAGAGTTGATAATATCGGCATGTTTTCAGTTGTTAGTGTGTACATACCTGGCGAATAAACATCAGCAATTTGTCCTTCATTAATAAAAACCGCTACTTGAGATTCTCTAACAGTAAGTTTCGAACCCATTTTTATTTCGTTCTGATATCTTTCAAAACGATGAACTATAATATCATTACTAGGGTCTAACCACTCAATGATATCAATAAATTCCTTCTTTAACTTGTTTAGTATTCCCATAAATTTATTTTTTTAGTATTTTTTCTAGTTCTACAATATGATTATTTAAGGATATAAAAATACAATTAATTTTAGAATTGTAATCAAAAGTCTCAGAATAATTTTGTGCATTTCTTTCTACAATCTCTATTTCAGATTTCAATTTATCAAATCCTAGTGTCGCAACTGGGGTTTTAAATTTATGTAAAAGGAATCCAATCAGCTTGTAATTGCGGTCATCAATCGCCTCCAATAGCTCGATTAATTTCTGCTGCTGACAATTTTTCAGCATTTGCAAAAGATCAACCGCAAGCTCGTTATCATCAGCGGTTCTTTCTTTGAGTGCAATAATATTAATACAAGTTTCTATCATAAAAAAAAATAGCATCCGTAAAGATACTATTTTTTTATGATAGTTATTAAAAGAATTATCTTCTTAATAATCTTCTGTTAACGAATTCTAAGAAAACATCTCTGTAAGAACGTCCGATAGGTACTCTATTTTCTTTGATATTAACAAAGTTACCATCAATATCGTCAATGTGAGTTACGTTGATAATAAACGATTTACTAACTCTAAAGAAAATTTCTTCGGGTAGTTTATTGTGAATAGTTTTAACGTTCATTGCAGTCATATATTTACCATGAGTAGCATGAACAATTACATAGTCTTTAAGACCTTCGATAAACAATAATTCATCAAATCTGATTTTTACATATTTTCTTTCTGATTTAATGAAAATAAAATCGTCTTCGATTGCTTCAAAAACGGCAACATTTTCAGATAATTTGATAAATTCTTCAGCTTTCGCAACTGCTTTAATAAATCTATCAAGTTTTACAGGTTTTACTAAATAATCAACAACATCTAATTCATAAGCTTCGACAGCATACTGAGGATAAGCTGTTGTAAGGATTACCATAGGAGCGTTACTAAGACTTCTTAGAAATTCTAATCCTGATACGCCAGGCATTTCAATATCCAAAAACATAATATCAACATCATTTTTTTGAATAAAGTCATTAGCAGAGGTAGCATCTTCAAATTCACCAACCAATTTAAGGTTTGATAATTCGCTGATGTTCATTTTCATACCTTCACGTGCTAAAGGTTCGTCATCTACAATTATACATTTCATCATTTTAATTCTATTTTTAATTTAACATAGTAATATTCTTCTCTATCTTCTACTGTAAGTTCATAATTATCTTTATATAATAATTCAAGCCTCCGTTCAATATTTATTAGACCTATCCCACCTTGTTTTTTTCCTAAACTAGGCTTTGTATCATTCTTCGAGTTTTTCACTGCAAAGATAACATATTTTTCTACTATTTCAACAAAAATATGAATAAAATTATCAACATTTTTTGAACTTATCCCATGTTTGAAAGCATTTTCCAAAAATGGTATAAACATAAAAGGATATACCATTAAACCTTTAAAACTACCATTTTGTTCAAATTTGATATCAACTTTTGCAATACGCATTTTCTGTAACTCCACATAATTACGTAAGTATTCGACTTCTGCCTTTAACATCACTTTATCCTGCGAACATTCATAAAGCTGATAACGGAGCAAATCTGACAATTTTAAAATCATCTCAGAAGACTTTTTAGGCTCAATGCGAGTTTGAATATAAATATTATTTAAAATATTAAACAAAAAATGAGGATTCATTTGAGTTTTAAGAAAATCGAGTTCCGAAATTGTTTTAGCTTGCTCAAGTTTATGTATTTGAAATTGGTTTTGCTGATTTATGATAAATATTTTTATGCCTATCGCTATTACAATAAAGACCAAAGAAACTTGGATACTGTGTACCTGCCTGTGCAAACATGTCCAAAACTCAA
>JAQVPT010000148.1 GCA_028701945.1 Bacteroidales bacterium | reverse complement strand
TCTCTGAGGCTTCTTTTAAAATCGCCAGTTTTTGCTCTTGTGTAAATTTTCTTTTCTTCATAAAGACAAAATTAATTATATTTTTTAAACTATAATCTTGTCTGATTATTTAAGGGGCTAAAACAATTTTAATAAAAAACTTAAGTATAATCCCCTACCCTTTGATAATTCCATTTCTCATTATTTCTTTATTCTCAAAATTTTGAGTCGATTCTCGGAACGACCTTTTTACAAACAAGCTAGAGAATTTAGAATTTCACTGACTTTTCAAAAAACTAAGTGAAAAATGAAAAGCATTAGTAATTATTTGAGAATATTGTTGAAATAAAGTATCTTTGTCGAAATTGTACTAAAATTGACAGTTGCAAATTACATAAAACAGCTATTATCCCACGAGGAATATTCATTTTTCATAGGTGAATTGATGATGAATATTAATAAATCTGAAATTTCCATAAAAAGTGAACTTTCTAGACTAGTTGCTAAAAAAGAAATTATTAACCTTAGAAAGGGTTTTTATCTCATAATAACTCCAAGATATTCTTCTATACAAAAATTACCAATTGAGCTTTATTGCGAAAAACTTTTCAAATATTTAGAAAGGAATTATTATGTAGCTCTTTTTTCTGCTGCAAAATTTCATGGAGCAAGTCACCAAAAAATTCAAAGAGATTATATAATAACGGAGCAACCAAAATTCAATGATATTATTAAAAGTACAATTGACATTCGCTTTTTTACTTCAAGTAACTGGTCTGATACTAGTATTCAAATAAATAAATCGGATGCTGGTATTTATAAAGTTTCAAATCCTGTCTTAACAATCGTTGATTTAATTCATCATCAAACAAAAATTGGTGGAATTAACAGAATACTTGCGACTATTGAAGAATTATCAGAAGAGATAAAGGAGTCGGATTTAATTGAGCTTTTAAGATGGTATCCCCATAAAAGTTCATTGCAAAGATTTGGTTTTATTATGGAAGAACTTGAAATTGATGAAGAATTTCAAGAATTATTATTCTTGAAATTAAAAATAACAAGTTTCTATCCTGTTTTATTAAGTCCAAACTTAAACGAGAAACCTGGAGCTGTAAATAATCGATGGAAAGTCGCTGTCAATATTAAACTTGAAAATGACTTATGATACCAAGGCCAGATATTACAAAATGGCAACAATATGCACCATGGAAGGAGTTTTCCCAGATTGAGCAAGATTTAATTATTTCCAGAGTTTTGGTTGAAATTTTCTCAGATGAATTTCTCAGAGAAAATCTTGCATTTAGAGGAGGAACGGCTCTACATAAATTATATCTAAATCCTGCACCAAGATATTCAGAAGACATTGATTTGGTTCAAATAAAACCAGGCCCAATTAAACCAATAATGCAAAGAATAGAAGAAGTAATTACATTTTTTGATATAAAAAGATCGACACAAGTTCGTGGACATGGAGCGAAAGCTCTATATCGGTATTCTTCAGAATATGAAGGAATTAGAATGCGTCTCAAACTAGAAATAAATTGTAAAGAGCATTTTAATGTTTTGAATTGGGTGGATTTCCCTTTCTCGATTGAAAGTGAGTGGTTTTCTGGAGCTGCAAAAATTAGAACATACAATGTAAATGAGTTATTAGGAACAAAACTCAGGGCTCTTTATCAAAGAAGTAAAGGGAGAGATTTGTTTGATTTGAACTATTCTCGATTAAATATAAAACTGAACTATGACCAGATAATTTCTTGCTTTAAAGAATATATAATCTTTGCAACCGGCAACAGACCGCCAAGCAGAAAAGAGTTTTTGTTGAATATTGAAGAGAAAGAAAATGATGTTAATTTTACGGGTGATATGGAAGCTTTGCTAAGGTCTGGAGTAGAATACAATCAAGAAGCAGCTTTTATTTGGCTTAAAAATGAACTTATTAATAAAATATAAGAGGAAATAATTCTGTTTATATTATGAAACACGATTCTTTTTTGACATTCTAAAAAAGACAGATTCCTCATTCTCGCTGGCGATGATTTATAATCCGTGCCCTTGATATTAGAAGCACTCGGATTCCTAAAGGCACGCGACCTTGCTCGAAAAAAAGCGCAAGCAAATGCGAAGAAGCAAAAAGAACAGAGAGCAGAATTATTGAAAATCAAAGCTGCTAAGGAACAAAAACCTCTAAGTGCTAATAAAAGAAGATTTTTAGAAGATAAACAAAATTAATCACAAAAAAGTTTGCAAATGTTGAGTATTGATAATTAAAATTCGGATATAGATAGGGTATGACTTCAAGCCGCACCATGACTTTATCCGCAAGTTTTACCTACTTCATTTTAACACTATTAACTTTATCAATCCAATATCTTTTTTCCTTATTAAATCGCTCTAAATTAGAAGAATCAACTGTTTCGGCAGGCGGTGGTTCAAATTTGAGTGGGTCTATCTTTCGTCCATTTTCATGAACTTCATAATGTAAATGAGGACCCGTTGACCAACCCGTGCTACCCACATATCCAATTATATCACCCTGAGTGACTCTGTCTCCTACATTATATTCTCCAAATCGTGAAAAGTGCATATAAACAGTTGAATAAACACTATTATGCCTGATAGCGACATAATAACCTGCACCTGTTCCAAAAGTGCGAGTTACGATAGTACCGTCAGAGGCAGCATATACAGGTGTTCCCATAGGAGCAGAAAAATCTACCGCTAAATGCTCGGTAACTTTATGAAAAATCGGATGCATACGAGCATTTGAATAACGAGAACTTATATGGGTATATTCAAGTGGAGCTAACAAAAATGTCTTTCTCATACTATTACCCACTGAATCAAAAAAACATTCAGTTGAATCTTGAGTAAACGGTATCGCCCATAATTCTTTTCCTCCCTGGTAAAACACACCAGCTTGAACATCACCAATACCAATTCGTTTATCACCCACATAAAGCTCGGAATAGAGTACCTTAAACCAATCACCTGGTTGCAAAGCATAAAAGTCAACTGTCCAGGCAAAAGTTTGCGACATTACAATAGCAAGCTCCCAACTGTATCCATTATTTATCATTGCATTCCAAAGTGAAGACTCAATGACTCCAGCAGCCTCAAGATTAACAGTATCAATTGGTTTTTCAAATTTTTCAATAAAAATAGTATCTGGTGTACGAAAATCATACTTAGTAAATTTAACCGCAGAATTTTCATAAACAAATATCTTTGCTTGAGGAATGGAGTCTATAATTGTATCAGCAAAAACAGTAAATGGTCTTCCAAGATTTATTAAAGTTACATTAAACGTATCGCAAGACATTTTGGCAATTTTGTCAACTTGTTGTGGACTAATTCCATATCGACCCATAATGGTTCCTAAAAAATCGCCACTACGAACAGTGTCAGTATATAACATCCAACCTTCAATTGGTTCACCATAAAGTTCGGGGATTTTTTCTTCAACAACTTTCGTTTCTTCAACAATAGGGCGGTTCTTTTTTGAAAACAGTATTATAAGCACTACAGCCACAGCAATTAAGACAATAGGGATTATAATATAAAGTAATTTTTTTTTCATCAATTAAATTTTGGAGACGAAGTTAAATATTTTTTCTTAGTACATGACAAAAAATCACATTTTTCACAAAGCAGCTTATTTAAAAAATCTAAAAAGCCTGGATAGGCTTAATGTTTGTAACCCCAGACAAGAATTTATTCGTAGTCTGGGGTTACAAATAAACGAGATGCTGTTTTTGGCGTATATCTTTGCGATGACCAATTTTCTGGTCAGCAAAGATTATGACAAAAATTTTGTCATGTACTAAGATATTTTTTACAAAACTTTGCTAAAAGACAAGTAAAAAGCGAAAATTATTCCCATTTCTTAGCAAAACATTTTCTTCCCTGTCTGCCGACAGGCAGGTCAAAGACAAAAAAGTGTTAGTTTTAGCTGCACTGAGCTTGTAAACTCGGTTCTTGCAGGCACTAAATAGAACACATTATTCTCTCTTCCTCTATCACGATTTTTTAGTTTTCTGTGTTCTGATCTAAGATTTGTCGAAATACCAAAGAACATTCTCATCACCATATAATAAAATTCACTTTGCACTGTTTTATCTTAAAACACATACGTTTAAATTAATATTTTGTAAATTTGTAAAAAATTGACATTATGAAAAAACCATATTTTATTTTTATCATTCCATTACTATTTACAACATTCTCATGTAATAACACCTCATACAAAACCACGCCCATGGCACATGGAAACCCTGGAGATATTGTTCTTGTAATGAATAATGAAAGTTGGAATGCTGAACCCGGAGATACTTTACGAGCTGTTTTTCATGAGTATTGTCCTGCAAATCCTTTAGAAGAAAATATTTTTGACCTTCATCAAATACCAAAAGGACAATTTATTGACCAAAATCTTTATCATAGAAATATTATTTTTCAAGAAATAGATCCAAACATCAAAGAAGCTAAACTTACAACTACAATTGACAAATATGCTCAAAACCAAGTGTTTGTTAATATTGCGGCACCAAATCAGGCAGAGTTTGTTAAAGAAGTTCATAAATATCGGAACAATCTAATTAAATTATTTCTTGAGGCAGACAGAGACAGGTGGATAGCAATGCTTTCAAAAAGTTTTAATAAAACAGTATCAGAAAAAATTCAAAAAAAATATAATGTATCTATAAAAATACCATTAAACTATCACTTAGATGTTTATGATGAAAACTTTGCATGGGTTTCGCATGAATCGCGTCAATATTCGATGGCGATTCTTATATATACATATCCACTAACAGATAGTAGCGAATTTGCAAGCGAATATCTAATACGAGAAAGAAACAAGGTGCTAAAAGAAAATGTGCCAGGATCACACCCAGGTTCATATATGACTACAGAAATAAGATACGATTATCCAATTTTAGAAACAATTTCGCATAATGGATTGGAAACTGCTGTAATGAGAGGGCTTTGGAGAGTAAAAGGAGATTTTATGGGAGGTCCTTTCGTTAATTATACAAAATTTGATAAACCACGAAACAGACTTGTTTGCGTCGAAGCTTATGTTTACTATCCAAACGAAGAAACACGCGACAAGATGAGACTACTCGAAGGAGTAATTTACACTTTTGACATAATTAAATAGTTTTTTGCAGAGACTTTGTAAAACGCTTTATGTTTATTTGTTGTTAAAAAAAAATTAACTAAATTTGAAAATATCCTTAAATAATTAATACATTTGTAAAATAAATAAAAGATATGAATTTAAATAAAGTCATGTTAATAGGTCGTTTAGGCAAAAAACCTGAAGTTAATTACATTAAGCCTGATGTTCCTGTTGCAAACTTTTCGATTGCAACTAGCGAATCATATAAAACTAAAGAAGGAGATAGAAGAGAAATTACCGAATGGCATAATATCGTTGCATGGAGATTTACAGCGAAATTCGCAGAAAACTATCTTGACAAAGGAATGTTGGTATATATAGAGGGAAAACTCCAAACCAGAAAATGGGATGGACAAGATGGTTTAACTCGCTATTCAACCGAAATTGTTGCAGACCAAATAAAAATTCTTGAGAAAAAATCAACTCAGAACACCGAAAACAACTATCAACACTCTGAGGGAGCTAAACCTGAACAGTCGCAACAAACACCACAACAAGACAATCCTTTTTCGGAAACATCGCCTGAGTTAAATTCTGGAATAGAAGATGACTTACCCTTTTAATTAAAACATTATTATTTTGGACCCTGAGCCTTATAGATACTGTTACACATTTTTATCAGTCAATACAATATCGACAAACACAGTAATTGTCGGACTGATTGTTATTATTATACTATTGTTTTTATCTGCAATGATTTCTGGTAGCGAAGTTGCTTTTTTTAGCCTTTCGCCTAAAGATAAAAACAAGATTAAACACACTAAAACAAAAACAGCAATATTAATACAAAAACTTTTGCTCAAGCCGAATAAACTACTTGCGACTATTTTAATTGCAAATAATTTTATCAATGTTGCAATAATTATTCTTTCGACTTATCTAAGCACTTTCTTGTTTGCAGGAATTAAAAATGATGTACTTTACATATTAGTTCAGCTTGTCGGTGTAACTTTTATGATATTACTATTTGGGGAGATGATGCCGAAAATTTTTGCGAGTAAATATCCTACTAGCATTGTCAAAGTAATGGCTTATCCTATTTTATTCACATCGTATCTAGCAAGCCCGATTAGTTACCTGCTAATAAAATCTACAAATATTGTTAATAAACGACTGACTAAAAAGCACAAAACAAACATAAGTATAGAGGAACTTTCACAAGCAATAGAACTTGCCTCCGAAGAGCTAAAAGATGATAAAGAAATGCTTGAATACATTGTTAATTCATCACAGTTAGAGGTAAAAGAAATCATGACCTCACGTGTAGATGTTTTTGCAATCGAAATAAACGATAAATTTACAAAAGTTATTGGAGAGATTATCGAATCAGGCTTTTCAAGAATTCCAGTTTATGTTGAAAACCTAGATAATATAAAAGGAGTGCTTTACATTAAAGATGTTTTACCATATATTGGACTTCAAAATAAAGAAGATTTTAAATGGCAAAAATTATTAAGAGCACATTTTATTGTTCCGGAAACAAAAAACATTTCAGACTTACTTACTGATTTTCAAACTAAAAAACTTCACATTGCAATTGTTGTTGACGAGTATGGTTGCGTAAACGGACTTGTAACTCTCGAAGACATTCTCGAAGAATTTGTCGGTGAAATTCAGGATGAGTCTGACAGCGAGGAAAATAGCTATGTGAGAATCGACAAAAACAACTACGAATTTGATGCCAAAACTAGCATTGTCGATTTTTGCAAGGTTGTTGATGCAGATTATAGCGAATTTCACGATTTAAAGGGAGATGCCGACACTCTTGCAGGTCTAATTTTAGAAGTTAACGGTGAAATCCCTGTTAAAAATGACGAAATAACTGTAACTAATTATAACTTTACCATTACTGCTGCTGATGACCGTAGAATTAAAAAGGTGAAAGTAAAAATCAATAATCTGGCTAAAAAAGAGTCCGAAAAAAAAGATAAAAAACAAACAAATTAATGAATAAAAACTTTTTATATTTATTTGCAGTTATATGCTTCTTTTTTATGTCATGCAACAGTAATGACCCCGTTCCTCTTCCAATAGCATATTTTAGAATTGATACCCCGTTACAATCTTACAAAACATATAATGCAGAATGTCCTTTTATTTTTGAGATGCCCGATTACGCATTTATAGTTAAAGAAAAAGATGAATTTTGCTGGTTTGATATTTGGTTTCCAGAAAATGGAGCGACAATTTACTTAACATATAAAGCCGTTAATGGCGATTTAAATGCACATGTGGAAGATTCGCACGAGTTTGTTTATAAACACGTTGTAAAAGCAGATGCAATTGAAGAAACGCCTTACGAAAATGACAGCTCGAAAGTTTACGGAATGCTGTACGAAATAAAAGGTAACGCTGCCTCATCGATACAATTTTATCTTACCGACAGCAGTTCACATTTTTTACGTGGCTCACTTTATTTCGACGTGAGACCAAACAAAGACTCGCTTGCTCCAGTAATTGAGTTTATCCGAGAAGATATTATTCATTTAATCGAAAGTTTCCAGTGGAAATAATATGGCAATAATTTTAAATAATTTTGCGGGAGACAATTCCTTATCTGCAATCTGGAAAATTGAAGAAGATGAACAAAATTTACTTAACCAATGTACGTTAACCGATTACGATAAAAAATTTCTCGACAGTATTAGCTCGACCAACAGAAGACTTGAAATACTTGCTACAAGAGCTATCCTACACCATCTAAATCCGAATATCACAATTACATACAAAGGAAAAAAACCAATTTGCAATCATGGACATATTAGCATTTCTCATTCAAACACTTTAGTTGCAGTTATCTGGCATCCCATAAAACAACCATCTGTTGATATTGAATTATACGATCAGCGAATACTCAGAATTGCAAGGCGTGCGTTTAATACAGATGAACTCAAGTTTGCAAATAATAATATCGAAAAGCTGACAAAAATGTGGTCGTGTAAAGAATGTGTTTATAAAATAGCAGATAAATTATCTATTGAATTTAAAGAACAAATAGCAATTTCTGATTTTATGGAGGATAGCAATATTAAGTGTACATTTAAAAACGATGATAAAATTCAAACATATTTTTTAATTCACACTTCGTTTTACAATCATGCTTTAGTTTGGGTATTAGTATAAAAACTCTTAAGCTTATACAACACCTAAAAGAAAATTATTTCACACAACTATTTTGCTGCTATCATCTTATAAAATGAGGCATGTCATGAGGTATAACAAGTGAAATTTCAACTAATCCAGCAATTTTATCATCTTTATACCACGGACATTGATAAATCATTGGGAGTGTAATCTGAACTCTGTCCTATTATTTAGTTTTCCATTTTCAAAAATAATATTTTTTTCTTAACCAGCTATTAAAAGCTACATTAAATAATTTATGGGTTCTGTCAAGGGCGGCGAGGCACG
>JAQVPT010000147.1 GCA_028701945.1 Bacteroidales bacterium | reverse complement strand
CCGAGTCATATTTGAATGAAAAATCAGATTGGGTTTTGTCTCCTCGAATTGTAGTGTAATTATTTTCGGTTACAAAATTGTATTTTGAATAAACTGCTGTAGCATTTGCAAATAGTTTGTTTGTGAAAACATGATTCCATCTTAGAGAGCTTGTGAGATTTCCCCAATAAAGGTCAAATCCCATTTTCTCTGTGTTTGTTGTATCGTTATATACGTATTTTTGTGCAGTAGAGGTGTACGCCTTATCTCGTCCAGAATAAAAGCTTAAATAAAGGCGGTCTTTTTCGCTAAATTTATGATTGATTTTAGCATTTGCATCATAAAAATAGTAGCCAGCTCTCATTTTTTCGCCTGTGCCAAATGAGTTGTTTATCGCCTGTATTATCGGAGCTGCCAAAACATCAATGTAAGTTCGTCTTGCCGAAATAATGAAAGAAGTTTTATCTTTAATAATAGGACCTTCGAAAGTAAATTTTGCGGAAACATTACCTACTGAGCCTTCGCCATGAAATTCTTTCATATTTCCTTCTTTCATTCGTATGTCAATAACAGATGAAAGTCGTCCTCCATAACGTGCTGGGAATCCTCCTTTTATTAATTTGACACTAGAAATAGCATCAGCATTAAAAACAGAAAAGAAGCCGAATAGGTGAGAGGCGTTGTAAACAGGAACTCCGTCAAGTAAGATTAAATTTTGGTCGGGACCACCACCACGTACATATAATCCGCTTGAGCCTTCGCTTCCAGATTGTACGCCGGGCATTAGTTGCAATGATTTTAAAACATCAGCTTCGCCAAGTAAAACTGGGAGTGCTTTTATTTGTTGTATTGGCATTTCCACCATACTCATTTGTGTGGATTGCACCATTTGTTGTGATTTTTTGTCGGTAATAGTAACTTCGGCTAGTTGTATTGATGGGTCGAGCTCAATATTTAAGCTCAAATCCCTATTTAGATAAAACTTTGACGAAAATGCAGAATATCCTACGAAACTAATGGATAACTCTATTGTGTCAGAGTCTAATGTTAGGCTAAAAAAACCATAATCATTGGTTGTAGTTCCTTGTTTTGTCCGAAGATCATACACGTTTGCTGAGATGATTTTTTCACTCGAACGCATATCTTGAACATATCCGCTAATAGTATATTTTTGTGCAATAGATGTTAGCCCCAATAGTATTGTAAATAACAACAAAAGAGAAATTTTATTTTTGTGCATAAAAATTGGTTTTATCTGACACTTTAATAAATTTATGTTTTTTTGATTGTAATTAACGCAAAAATAGTTAAAAATAGTACGTGTATTGAGAAAATAATTTAAAATTTATCTGAAAATAATTTTAATATCCATGCAGGACATCGAACAGCTTTGGCTCTTTCTTCATCAACAAATCCTAAACGAATTATTGCTTTGTTAATCAGCTCATTATCAGTACCATACATTGTTTGCTCAAATTCGAGTTTTACAATTGGGAGCTCTTTTATTGTACTCACAATTTTTACTTCCTGATCGAATTTAGCAAATTTATGATATTCGATATTTACATTTATTGCTGGGCAAATAATTCCTTTCTCTCCCATTTCCGAGAATGAGAAACCGATTTTTCTCATTAAATCGCCTCTAGCTGCTTCATAGACTTTGAGGTAGTTTGCATAATACATAACTCCCATTGCATCTGTATCTGCGTATATCACTCTATGATAATATTCGGTCGATATCATATCTTTTCCGAGTTTAATAGTTTGATGTAAATTGCACGACTTATCCACGAGTCTGTAGCAGCGTATTTTATTTGTTTGTCGTTTAAAATGTCGGCTTCCCAATTGCTTAGTTGCTGTGCTTTTGAGATGCGAATGCCTAGTGTAATTGCTGCAATTTTTCTTAAACTAAAGGCTTCAATGCCATAAGCTTCGACAATGCTTTGTAAATCAATAAATCCTTTTGGTTCAAAATTTTGTAGTTTTCGAAGCGATTTAATATCATCTCTTATTGAGACGCCAACTTTTATAAATGTCTCATTGGATAATAGTTGAATAACTTCGGGTTGTAATTCGTATTTGTTAAGCCTAAAAAGAAAAGTTTTTGACGCGTTGCTTAATTGTAAAAGTGCAACCGATTTGAGGTTTGCAACGCCTTTTTTAAAACTTGGTTTTGTCTCGGTATCAAATCCTAGAATTTTATCTAAAAACAATTCAGGAAGAATGCTTTCGTACGATGTTTTTGAATCGATAACAATAACTTCTTTATCGTAAGAAAATAAAGGTAGGTCTTGGAGTTCTTCTTTAGATATGTTTAATTTAAATGGCACAGTTATTCGTATTGATTATTGTGAAACTTTATTTTATGGATATTTTCTAGTAATACTAATAATCTGATTCCCCAATAAGAAGCGAGGTTTTGCTTGCAAAAAAACAATGCAGCTATCATAGTTTCTTCTTGTGCCAGCCTATATGCTCCAATAAAATCGCCCAATTCCTGATAAAGGTCTGCATAAAGTTCGGATAGTCCAACATTTAAGAAATCGACATTATTTACAACACTAATATCTTGAATTTCGACATATTCATCGTCTTCGCCTAATTTTGCAGCAGCAGTTTGTTGAATATACGACCATGTAGATTCGTCAACGAATTTCTCTGCATAATCTTCGTTGTAGTCATCGACTTTAGGTAAACGGATACCTTTTATGTAAACTAGAGGTAATAGGTTTAGGGATGTATCAATAAACTCTTCTGACGACATGTTTTTAGCAGCTTCCATAAATGCAAGAAACTCTTTGGCAACTGTTGCAAATTCGATGGATTCTTTTTGATATAGTATTGATAAGTTGTTCACGTATTATAATTTGTTTTGTATGAGTTTGTTAAAAAAGGCTTAATCTTCATTTATCATAATCCAAAAATAGACTGTGTTGATTGTCTCAAAACCTGGGTATTCAATAAGGAAATATGGAGCAACTGCTATAACTTTTTTATGAAAAACGCCATCAGCAATAAACCATTCCTCAAGGAAACGTAGTTTTTTTACATTTTGATATGTGAGTTGAATTTGTACTTTATTCGTTTTGTATCGCTTGACAGTGCTATCTATCACTTCAAATTCATAAGTCATTACACTGTCCATGTATGCTTGCAAATTTTCTGGAGCAATTTCGTCAAAACTTTCGTAATCACTAGTCATGTCATAATAGTAGGTTTTTAGTTTACCACTAACGGCATCATCAAGTAATCCCTTTACAAATTCATCACCGTCAGGAGTTGCGAGATTTTCCCAAAACCAGTCGGGACTGTTTTTTGATCTGTCTCCAATTATTTCATTGCATATTTGCACATCATACATGATTTTATCGGTGATAACTAATTTTTCTCCAGTATAATCAACTACCGATAATTTTGATTTTTTCTCATTTTGTGAACTATTATTATCCGCGCTCTTGTTGTTGTTACTATTATTGCACGAATAAATTATAAAACTTACAAAAATCATTAATGTAAGAAATCCTAAATTGTTTTTCATAGTTATCAAATTTTATTACAAAATAAAGAATATTTTTTGATAATTCAAAACAGATTAAATTTTAGGTAGGGCAAACGCATACTTTTACCGTACAAAGTCTTTTGTCATGGTTTTTGGGTTACTTACAAGTTGTTTGTTTTTGCTCTGGATTTTTTATTTGTCCTTTTGGACCTTGATTATCAAAGATTATATTGTTTATCCTGATTGTTATACCAATATGACATCAAAACACCCGATAAATTCTGTATCTTTTTTCGTTTTACTGCTCTTAAAATTTTAACCGTAACTGGTGCTATGCTGAAAATTTGAAGATTGTAAAACAAAAAAATATTTTAAATTTATTTCGGTCGTTTTGATATCAAATTGGTATTAATTTGAAATGTGAATTATTATTGCCTGTTTAATTAGGATTACCTAATGCTTTTCAAACCGTATCTTTTCTCTATGAATAAAAGTCTTTAAATCGGTTGGTTTTTTCCCTGTCAAACTTTCATAAAAATCAGAAATATTCGGTTCTTTTTGAAATCTTGGCAAAAAATGAAGTAAAATCATAACAATAATCATTCCTTTTACCATCCCGTCTTGTTTTTTAATCCTAAAAAATCTAAAAGGACATACGTTTCGGTATTTAATTGGATTGCCAATTTCTTTATTGATTAGTTCTGATACAGTCTCAAAATTTTCGTTTTCCAGTCCAGTTATTTCAAATGCTTGATTCTTATAATCATCGAATTTGTCGAGTAAAATTGCACCGACCTCGGCAATATTTTCAATATCAACCCAGTTAAATTTTGCTTTTCCTGCGGGTAGCACAACTTCTCGCTTAGTTTGTATATCCTCAATTAGGGTTGTTGTTAGGTTTTGCATAAAATAACTTGGACGAAGAAAAATATAATCCAAATCGAACTCATTTATTAATCGTTCAATCTTATTATGAGGAATTACTTTGCTTTTCTCTGCTCCCTGAACTGATAGAAAGACAATCTGATTGACCTTATGCTTTTTGATTTCTGAGATCAATGGTTTAAAGAATTTATCAACATCAGATATGTGCGGAGGTCGTAAAAGAAAAATGCTGTCAATCTCCGATAGTGCATTATTAAATGTGCTAAAATCCTCAAAATCGAAATGAACATACTCAAGTTTTGGATAGTCCTTAAAAGTGCTTTTTGCCTTTGCAATGTTTCTGACACCAGCAATTATCCTATTTTGAGATCCAATTTTATTCAAAAACCGAATTACCTCAAATCCAATATTTCCAGTTGCTCCAGTAATGAGTGTTTTTTTCATGTTATTAGTTTTTTTTTAAGGCTAAGGTCAAGGCTAAGGTGATTTAGTACTTGCTTCGAGATTTGCTAACATCAAAGATAAAGTTTTTTTAAGCTCTTGATCGATGTTTTTTATTTCAAAGATAAAAGTAAAATTATTAAATTATTAAAAAAAAGATTCATAGCAAACTTATAATTTTAGCATGAAAAATCTTTTGTCATGGTTTTTGAAAGCAAAAACACACGCCAAAAGAGATTTAGCTTCATATTTTAACCCATGACTTTCACTACGTTTAGTCATGGGTTAAAATAATTGAGCCTGACAGGCTCTAAAGTTCTTGCAAAGACTAATTATTATTATCTGATATTTATTTTTTCAATGAAGCTTTACTAAATATATATTCTGGAATTGTTTCATCAAATTTTACATCTATCAAAATATAATCAGTTCCTTTGCCGTCGTTGAGCATATCTTTATAGTTTACTTTCATTGGAAACCAACGATTGCCAATCTGTTTAATGTTAGATAATGTAGTTTTCTTTAAAAGCTGTCCACTTTTAGCATATAATTCTTCTTTAAGCGGCACAAATCGTTCTTGGTCAATCCACATTTTGCGTTTGTGATATGGTACGTCAACCACTTTTGCATTTAGTTCTAATACCCAAGTTTTTCTACCGTCAATTGTTTCTTCGGCAATAACTTTTGCATCATACATTTCGGTAAGTTTGCGGTTTTCCATCATATCTTCATACGATAAATCAGAGCCCATAACCGATTGCTTAAGCATGTGACCAGAAAGTTGAATTGTACGGTCGGTTTCTGGCGAATAAATCCAAAGTTTGTCATCTAACTTTAGCATTTTTGTGCCTTTTTCTCTTTCAGGAGACAAATATTCTGTAAAAGATTTTGAAGTACCTTCAGAGTAGCTCTTCGATACAACTTCACGTTCGTTCCTCTTACCATGAATAATCATTTTAGATTCCATAATTTGGGTTTTAGCCCTCATGTTTTTATCGACCTTTTCTATAATCTCTCCTGCGTCAGGAAAGTTGAGCATTGATGTGATTATCACTGGGATTAAAGCCATTGTTAAAATACTTTTCATAATTCTATTGTTGTTTTAATTAAACTTCTAATTCTTTAAATAAAGTTGCGGTTTGTCGTTTGTATATTGCCAGACCAGATAGTAAATTTCCAAGAACCATTGCTACTAATCCAGGAATAAAACCAAGATATAATAGATTGTATGAGAATTTCGCTCTTATTACCGTTGGCATTATCATGGTACCACCATCCATCATTCCGCTAATATCGATACCGTAAACCTGCATAAGTAATGTTGCAGTAACACCAATAATTGTTCCAATAACAGAACCTATAACACCTACTAATACGGCTTCGAGTAATAAAGTACGATAAATGTGGCCTTTTTCTTCGCCTAATGCAAGTCGTATCCCAAACTCCTGGTATCTCCGTAAACCAGCGATTAGTCCAGTATTCCACAATACAATCGACATTATAATTATAAAAATAGACACAAATATGCCTGATGCTACATCTACCAAATCGAGGTAAGTACCCATACTATTTTGATCTTTTAATCTCAACATTATTGGGGCGTATTCGTCGGTGCTGTTGGTGTATTTAGCATTAAATGAGTCGGTTATTGTTTTAGCTCTGTCATCTGAATAAATTCCAGCATTGTCGTAGCCTAATATTTCACTTGCAGCATCATTCATGTCAAGAAAGTTTTTTGCTGCCGTGATATCTACAACTACTGTTCCTCTATCCATAGCTGCAACACCAAATCTGACTGTACCACTAATAATATAGTTAGTAAAAGTCATACTTCCATACATTGTTGTTCCCATGAATGTAATGGTATCGCCGATGCTCAATTTTAGGTTCTCTGCAAGAATGTGACCTATTAGAGCCTCCTGTTTATTTTCGGGGATATGACCAGAAACCATTGAGCTTTCGATATTTAGTCGTTTGATTTCACTATCATTTCCACTTAAGAAATCAATGGCTAAACCCGATGCAGCACCTTGACCTTTAGAGTCTCCGTTACCATCTGGAGCGTCAACAATTCCGCCAAACTTAATTCTTTGCACCCAATCAAAATCTGGATATTCTGTTTTCAGTGCTTTTGTTAAGCTATCAGCATTAAGTAATGCTAAGTCGTTTGGTAGTTGATCTTTGTTTTCTGCATAGGCTTTGCTCATTATTTTCACATGCCCTGTTTCGAAACGGGCGGTTTGGTCGACAATATCTCCCATCATTCCGCCAAGAAAACCACTAAAAAATATGGTCAAGAATACACCAATTGATATAATCATGACTGGTAAGAGACTTCTATTTTTATCTCTCAAAATTGCTTTAAATATAAATTTTATCATTGTATTTTTCCTTTAAGTGCTTGAACTGGATCCATTTTCGCTATTTTTCGTGCTGGTAAAAAGCTCACTATTGTTGCTGAAATGATCACTAGCAATATTGTACCTAACACTAATCCTATACCATAAATAGGGTACATGGTGTTTGCCATAATAATACCTACTGAGTCACCAGATATTGGAAATGTAATGCCTTTTACAGCGAAATACCAAAGCAATGGGATTCCATATAAACTTCCAAGTACAGCTGCAAATAAACTATACATGCTACCTTCTGCAGTAAACAAACGAACTACTTGAAAGCGTGTCATTCCTAGTGCTATATAAGTTCCAATCTCTTTTTGACGTCTGAATATAGAAAGAACTTGAGTGTCAAAAATTGCAAGTAAACCAATAGCCAATAATACAAGATACATTATCGCCCCGCTTGTTTTTTTCATATTTATTATCTTGGCTTGTTCTGCGAGGAAACTTTCCTGAGTTTCAAAATTCCAACCTTCTATATTACCAGAAGTGTAATTGTCGTTAGCGATAAAATAGGAGACATGATTTTCTAATCCTGTCATTGTCCATAATTTTTCGATTGAAATCCAAATTTGTCCTCCATCAACAGATGGAACATTGGTTTCAAATATCCCAACAATTGTAATATTAGCAGCATCGAAAGTTCCATTCTGATCGCGCCACCTAACTAATACTTGGTCGCCTACTTCCAATTTTGCTGAGTTCGCCATTCTTTCTCCTATAACAGCAGGAATTTCGGCATCACTTTTTAATAATAAATCTGTTGGAATTTTTACAACTGTTTGATTTGCATCAATTCCTTTTAGTTGAGCTGACATCATTCTCCCATCAGGGTATATTGTTGCCGCTCTGATTAATACTGAAGATAAATCTTTTTGTTTATCTTTTGGCAATATACCATGTCCGTTCTCTATAGAAAATGGGTCGAAGGGATCATATTCATTGTTTAAAAGATGTCCATTACCATAATCCCAATTAACTCCGTCAATACTTGCCTGTTGATTCCAGCCGTCAATCAATCCATTGAAAAAAATCATTACAACAAATGCAAAAGACAGCACCCCTGCGTTGAGCCAGGTTCTTAATCCCGCTCCCATGAGGTTTTTGTATGCTAATTGAAAGGCTATTCTCATAATTTCTTTGTTTTATTTGTTAACTATTTCGTTTTTTGTAATCCAGTAATCCTGTGATCCTGTAATCCTGTGATTCTGTGATTCTGTGATTCTGTGATTCTGTGATCCTGTAATCCTGTGATTCTGTATCACTGATCACTGTATCACAGATACCCAGCTTCACACCTTCCCTTCTTTAGGTTTCTTTAAATGGATCATAAATTTGGCAATACTGTTTTTTACATGCTCACAAGCATCTCTTCTTAACTCAGCTATTTTCGGATCAATATATTTT